>JABFXD010000656.1 GCA_013361925.1 Streptomyces sp.
CGCGGCCAGCCCGCCTTCTCGGTGATCGTGTACTTCACGTCGGACAGCTTCAGCGGCGTGTGGGACGGGTTGCCGTCCGGGCTGGTCACCGAACCGGCCTTCAGCCGGGCCGCGTCGATGTCACCGAGGGGCCCGGTCACCCGGTCCGCGTCCAGTGAACTGTCGTACGCCTTGTCCGCGTTGTTGTACGCGGTCGTGAACTCCTGAAGTGCCTTCGCGGCCTCGGCCCTGGTGGTGGCGGGGAGTACTTCGCGTTCCCCGTGCACCACCACGCACCCGCTCGCCGTCAGCGACAAAGCGGTCACCGAGGCCGCTATCAGCGCCCTGCGGTCAAGACTGCGAAGCCTTCGAGGGCTGCGATCCCTGCTCATCGCGTACCTTCACCTTCCCCTTCCCGGAGGCGAACCCTACCGGGGCGAGGAACAGGGCGAGCGTCGGGATCAGGTACAGCAGCCACACCGTGACCTGGAGGACGGTCGGGTTGGGCTGGAAGTTGAAGACGCCCTTGAGCAGCGTGCCGTACCAACTGTCCGGCGGGATGGTGTCGCTGATGTCGAAGGCCAGGCTGCGCTCACCGGGCAGGAAGCGGGCTTCCTGGAGGTCGTGGAAGCCGTACGCCAGCACGCCCGCCGCCACCACGACCAGCATGCCGCCGGTCCAGGTGAAGAACTTGGCGAGGTTGATCTTCAGCGCGCCCCGGTAGAACAGCCAGCCCAGCACGACCGCCGTGGCGATGCCGAGCCCGGCGCCGATCACCGGGCGCGGGGTGCCGTCACCGGCCGCGCGCACCGACGTCCACACGAACAGGGACGTCTCCAGGCCCTCCCGGCCGACGGCGAGGAACGCGGTGGCGACCAGCGCGCCGGTGCCCATCTGCAGGGCCGCGTCCAGCTTGCCGTGCAGCTCGGACTTCAGGTGCCGGGCGGTGCGCCGCATCCAGAAGACCATCCATGTCACCAGGCCGACCGCGATGATCGACAGGGAGCCGCCGAGCGCCTCCTGTGCCTCGAACGTCAGCTCCTGGGAGCCGAATTCGAGCGCGCAGCCGAAGCCGAGCGCGAGGGCGACCGCGACGCCGATGCCGATCCAGATGGGCTTCAGCGCGTCCTTGCGGCCCGTCTTCACCAGATAGGCGATGAGGATGCAGACGACGAGAGAGGCCTCCAGGCCCTCGCGCAGACCGATCAGATAGTTGGAGAACACGGTCGCTCACGCCTCCTTGGAGAACAGCGTCCGGCCCCACCAGTCGTCCTTGTCCCGGACGCCGGGCGGGACGGCGAAGACGGCCGAACCCACGTGCTGGATGTACTCGTTGAGGGCGTCCGTGGCCAGGTTGCGCTGGATGCGGATGAACCCTTCCCTGACGTCCCGCATGTACGCCAGGAAGAACAGCCCGGCCTCCAGGCGGCCGAGGCCGTCCGTGCCGTCGGTGAAGGAGTAGCCGCGGCGCAGGATCGTCGCCCCGTGGTTGGACGTCGGGTGCGCGAGCCGGACGTGCGCGTCCGGTTTCATCGCCTTCAGGAACGGCTCGTCGCGCTCCTTGGCCTTGCCGACCGGGGCGCCCTCGCCCTTGTCCCGGCCGAAGATGTCCTCCTGCTCCTGCAAGGGGGTGCGGTCCCAGGTCTCGATGTGCATCCGGATGCGCCGGGCGACGAGGTAGGAGCCGCCGACCATCCAGTCGGGCCCCGCCTTCTCGTCGACCCACACGAACTTCTTCAGCCGGTCCGTCTCGGTGCCCGCGATGTTGCGGGTGCCGTCCTTGAACCCCATGAGGTTGCGCGGGGTCTGCTCCTCGGGCGTCGTGGAGGACGTCTTGCCGAAGCCGAGCTGCGACCACTTGATGACGACCTTGCCGAAGCCGATCCGGGCGAGGTTGCGGATCGCGTGCACGGCGACCTGCGGATCGTCCGCGCAGGCCTGCACGCACAGATCGCCGCCGCTGCGGTTCTTGTCCAGGGCGTCCCCGGCGAAGTGCGGCAACTCGACCAGCCCTTCGGGCTGTTGGTCGGCCAGCCCGAACTTCTGGAAGAGGGAGGGCCCGAAGCCGATGGTGAGCGTGAGCCGCGAGGGCTTGAGCCCGACGGCCTCCCCGGTGTCGTCCGGCGGCGCCTCGGCCAGCCCGCCGAAGGCCCCCTCGCCGACGGCCTGTCCACCGGTCATCCGGCGGGCCGCGGCCGTCCAGTCCTTCAGCATCCGCACGAACTCGGCGCGGTCCTCGGTCTGTACGTCGAACGCGGCGAAATGCAGCCGGTCCTGCACCGGCGTGGAGATCCCGGCCTGATGGGCACCGTGGAAGTCGACCGCGGCGCCCGTCTCGGCGGCCACGGTGTCGACGTCGTCGCCACGGGTCATCGCGACCGCGCCACCGGCCGCGACGGCACCGAGCGCGAGCCCGGCACCGCCCCAGCCGATGAGGGAACGGCGAGAAGGAGATTCCGTCATGGTGGTGTCCCCCTACTTCGAGACCACGGCGGCGGCGAGCTTGGACAGCGGCTCCGCGAGCGCGTTGACCGCGTCCGACAGCTCCTTGCGGTCGGCGTCGCCGACCTTGTCGTACGAGGTGAAGTCGTACGACGTCTTGTCCGCCCGGTACTTGTCCAGCAGCGTGTTCAGCGCGGCGAACTGCTTGTCGAGCTCGGTGACCAGGGCCGGGTCGTTCTCCTTGGCGACCGCCTTCAGCAGCTCGTACGACTTCTCCGCGCCCTCGACGTTGGCCTTGAAGTCGACGAGGTCGGTGTGCGAGTAGCGCTCCTCCTCGCCGGTGACCTTGCCGGTGGCGACCTCGTC
>JABFXD010000770.1 GCA_013361925.1 Streptomyces sp.
GCCGAACAGCCTCGACTGGATCGTGGCGGCGCTCGGCGCGGTGTCGGCGGGCGCGGTCCTCGTCCCCCTCAACACCCGCTTCAAGGGCGCGGAGGCGGCGGACGTGCTGCGCCGCAGCGGGGCGCGGCTGCTGTTCGTGACGGGGACGTTCCTGGGGACGTCGTACGTGGCCTCGCTGCGGCGGGCGGTGGGGGAGGGGCTGCCTGCGCTGGGCGGCTCCCTGGAACAGGTGGTGGTCCTCTCGGACGACGCCCCGGCGGAGTACCGCACCTGGAAGGACTTCCTGGCGAGCGGGGAGGGGGTGGGGTCGGCGGAGGTGAGGGAGCGTTCGGCGCGGGTGGACGGGTCGTGCGCGTCGGACATCGTCTTCACGTCCGGTACGACGGGCCGCCCCAAGGGCGCGGTGATCACACACGCGCAGACCCTGCGGGCGTACGAGATCTGGAGCGACCTCGCGGGGTTGAGGCAGGGTGACCGCTACCTCATCGTGAACCCCTTCTTCCACACCTTCGGCTACAAGGCGGGCGTGATCGCCTCTCTGATGCGGGGCGCGACGATGATCCCGCAGCCGGTGTTCAACGTGGACACGGTGCTGGCGAACGTGGCGTCGGAGGGCGTCTCGGTCCTGCCGGGCCCGCCCACCCTGCTCCAGTCCCTCCTCGACCACCCGGCGAGGACGTCGTACGACCTTTCGGCCCTGCGCCTGGTGGTGACGGGCGCCGCGGTCGTCCCCCTGACCCTGGTCGAACGCCTGCGGGACGAGCTCGGGGTGGCGACCGTGCTGACCGCGTACGGCCTCTCGGAGGCGAGCGGCATCGTCACGATGTGCCGGCGCGGCGACCCGCCGTCGGTGATCGCCTCGACCTCGGGCCGCGCGATCCCGGGTACGGAGGTCCGCGTCGAGGCACCGCTCGGCGCACCCGGCGAGGTCCTGGTCCGCGGCTTCAACGTCATGCGCGGCTACTTCGAGGACGAGGCGGCGACGGCGGAGACGCTGACTCCGGACGGCTGGCTGCGCACGGGCGACGTGGGTGTCCTCGACCCCGCCGGGAACCTCCGCATCACCGACCGCCTCAAGGACATGTTCATCGTCGGCGGCTTCAACGCGTACCCGGCGGAGATAGAGCAACTCCTCGGCCTGCACCCGGACGTCACCGACGTCGCGGTGATCGGCGTACCGGACGCCCGACTGGGCGAGGTCGGCAAGGCGTACGTGGTCCGCCGCGAGGGCGCCGTACTCACCGGCGACGACCTGATCGCCTGGGCGCGGCGCGAGATGGCGAACTACAAGGTGCCGAGAACGGTGGAGTTCGTGGGGGAGCTGCCTCGGAACGCGAGCGGGAAGGTGGTGAAGGGGGAGCTGCGGCGGACGCCGGCCGGCTGAGCCGGTCCTCGTCGCCGTCCCGGACATGCATCGGCCGCGGCGGCTCCCCCTCCGCGCCGCCGCGGCCGATCCCCGTGCGGGAAAGGTTCGTGTGGGTCAGGCCGGGTTGTCCGTGATGTGGACGTTGTCCGTGGTGGCCTCACCGCTGTCCTTGGCGCTGAGCTTCAGCGGGTCGCTGGTGATGTGCACGTTCTTGACGGCGATGGGCTCGTCGGTGATGTGGACGTTGTCCGTCGTCGCGTCGCCCGTGGGCTCGTCCGTGATGTGGACGTTGTCGGTGCTGGTCTCGTCGCTCATGGTGCTGGCTCCCCTGACAGTGCGGTGCGTTGAATGGGCGGGATCCGCCGGCAACTCCCCCGCGGGCTGCCGGGCGGATCCCGCTGGGCCGGTTCACCTTAGAGGTCCGGCCTGTCGTCGCTCCGCCTGCCCCCCGACGCGACGGCCCGACACAGGTGAGAGTGTCGGATGGCGATAAACGAATGATGAACGCGCCCGGCCGGCCCGCCCGTCGGACCGCCTCAGGCCACGGCCGCCGGGCTCAGCAGGCCCCTGACCTCGGCCGCCTCCGGTACGCCCAGTGTCTCGAAGATCGCCAGAGCGTCCCGCCAGCACACCTGGGCCCGGCCCGGCTGCCCGATGCCG
The DNA here is from genome assembly GCA_013361925.1 of Streptomyces sp. GTDB lineage: Bacteria > Actinomycetota > Actinomycetes > Streptomycetales > Streptomycetaceae > Streptomyces. Next base: position 2,027 of record JABFXD010000770.1, read on the forward strand.
CCGAGGGCACGCCCGAGGATCGTGAGGACGTTGCCGCGGCGCCACTCGCCACCGATGTCACGCACCAGCGTCAGCGCCATCTCGGCGTTGGCCGCGGCCTGGGCGGGGCGCCTGGCCGCGAGGTCGAGCTCGGCGAGCCGGAACAGCGTCATGCCCTCCCACAGGCGCTGGCGGCTCTCCCGGAACACCTGGAGAGCCTGGTTCAGACACTCGGTGGCCTCGGTGAGCTTCCCGCTCTGCTTGAGCGCAAGCCCCAGCGCGTAGCGGCCGTTGGCCCCGCGCAACGCGTGCCCCAGGTCGTCGTACATCGCCGCGCCCTGCTGGGCCAGCGCCACCGCGCTCTCCGTGCGCCCGGTGACGAGGTGGATGCGCGACAGGTTGCACAGGGCACTGGCCTCGCCCGCGCGGTCACCCAGCGCCCGGAACCCCTCGATGGCGAAGGTGAGATGCTCCTCGCTCGCCTCGTGCCGGTTCTGGTAGTGCGCGACCGCCCCGCTGATGTTGGACGCCCAGCACCCGGTGAGCGGATCGGCCGCCGCCTGGGCCAACTCCGAGGCGCGGGCGGCTTCTTGGAGGGCCGCGTCGAACCTGCTGTCGGAGACCTGGTGCATGAAGGCGAGCGCGATCAGGGAGCGCGCCTCCGCGCGGGAGTCGTCCTCGGAGCGCGCCACGTCCCGCAGCAGCGCCGCGACCGCCTCGTACTCCTTGGAGTTGGCCCCCGACTCCGCCAGGTCGACGGCCGCCCACAGGACGTCGACC
>JABFXD010000209.1 GCA_013361925.1 Streptomyces sp.
CCGTGCGAGTCCGCGCGCGCCAGCGACCACTTGGTCAGCGCGATGCCGGTCCAGGCGAACGGCTCGGGCGGGAAGGGCAGCGGCTTCTTGCGGACCATCTCCAGGGAGGTCCGCTCGGTGACCTCGCCGTCCAGCAGGTCCAGCATCACGTCCGCGCCGAACCGGGTCGCACCGACACCGAGGCCCGTATAGCCCGCCGCGTAGGCGACGTTGCCGTGGTGGGCGGTGCCGAAGAAGGCCGAGAAGCGCGAGCAGGTGTCGATCGCGCCGCCCCACGCGTGCGTGAAACGGACGCCCTCCAGCTGCGGGAAGCAGGTGAAGAAGTGGTCGGCGAGCTTGGCGTAGGTCTCCGGCCGGTCGTCGTACTCGGCGCGGACGCGACCGCCGTAGTGGTGGACGGCGTCGTAACCGCCCCACAGGATCCGGTTGTCGGCGGAGAGCCGGAAGTAGTGGAACTGGTTGGCCGAGTCCCCGAGGCCCTGCCGGTTCTGCCAGCCGATCTCCTTGAGCTGGTCGTCGCTCAGCGGCTCGGTCATCAGCGCGTAGTCGTAGACCGGGACGGTGTACGAGCGCACCCGCTTGACCAGGTTGGGGAAGATGTTGGTGCCGAGCGCGACCTTGCGGGCGCGGACCGACCCGTAGGGGGTGCGTACGGCCATGCCGGCGCCGTACGGCTTCAGCGTCAGGGCCGGGGTGTGCTCGTGGACACGGACGCCGAGGTCGACGCAGGCCCGCTTCAGACCCCAGGCGAGCTTCGCCGGGTTGAGCATGGCGACGCCTCGGCGGTCGTACAGCCCCGCCTGGAACGTCGGCGAGTCGACCTGTTCCCGCACCGCCTCCGCGTCCAGGAACTCGACGCCCTCGGCGAGACCCTCGCGCTCCATCTCCTCGTACCAGTCGCGCAGTTCCCACGCCTGGTACGTCTCGGTGGCGACGTCGATCTCGCCGGTGCGCTCGAAGTCGCAGTCCAGGGAGTAGCGGGCGACCGCCTTCTCGATCTCGTCGAGGTTGCGGGCGCCCAGCTCCTCCAGCTTGTGGATCTCGTCCGGCCAGCGGGTCAGCCCGTTGCCCAGACCGTGGGTGAGGGAGGCGGCGCAGAAGCCGCCGTTGCGGCCCGAGGCGGCCCAGCCCACCTCGCGGCCTTCCAGCAGGACCACGTCCCGTCGCGGGTCGCGCTCCTTGGCGAGGAGCGCGGTCCACAGTCCGCTGTAGCCGCCGCCGACGACCAGGAGGTCGCAGGTCTCGGGGCCGGTGAGCGCGGGCTCGGGGTGGGGCTTGCCGGGGTCGTCCAGCCAGTACGGGACCGGCTGGGCTTCAGAAAGTGCCTTGATCGAATGACTGCCACGGCTCATGGCGCTTGGGGCCATGATTTCAACTCCCTACAGGGCGTTACGCAGTAAAGGCTTACGCCTTTTGCTTGTTACGGCGATTGCTGATGACCATAGAGGTCAGGACGAGCAGGACGGCGACCAGGAACATGGCCGTACCGATCACATTGATCTGAACGGGTGTGCCGCGCTGTGCCGAGCCCCAGACGAACATGGGGAAGGTGACGGTCGAGCCCGCGTTGAAATTGGTGATGATGAAATCGTCGAAGGAGAGCGCGAAGGCGAGCAGCGCGCCCGCCGCGATTCCGGGGGCGGCGATGGGGAGAGTGACCCGGACGAAGGTCTGGAACGGCCCGGCGTAGAGGTCCTGGGCCGCCTGTTCCAGCCTCGGGTCCATCGACATCACGCGTGCCTTCACCGCCGTCACGACGAAGCTGAGGCAGAACATGATGTGGGCGATGAGGATCGTCCAGAAGCCCAGCTGGGCGCCCATGTTGAGGAACAGGGTGAGCAGCGAGGCGGCCATGACGACCTCGGGCATCGCCATCGGCAGGAAGATCAGCGAGTTCACGGCGCCGCGGGCGCGGAACCGGTAGCGGACCAGCGCGAAGGCGATCATCGTGCCGAGGATGGTGGCGCCGATCGTCGCGAGGGCCGCGATCTGGAGGCTGATCGACAGCGAGCCGCACATGTCGGCGACGCCGCACGGGTCCTTCCAGGCGTCCGTGGAGAACTGCTGCCATTCGTAGTTGAAGCGCCCCTTCGGTTTGTTGAAGGAGAACACCGTGACGACGACGTTCGGCAGCAGGAGATATCCGAGCGTCAGCAGTCCCGCGATGACGACGAAATTGCGCTTGAGCCAGTTGACGAAGGCCATTTAAACCAGATCCTCCGTTCCGGACCGGCGGATGTAGACCGTGACCATGACGAGGATGGCGGCCATCAGGATGAAGGAGAGCGCCGCCGCCGTCGGGTAGTCCAGAATGCGCAGGAACTGGGACTGGATGACGTTGCCGACCATGCGGGTGTCGGTCGAGCCGAGCAGGTCCGCGTTGACGTAGTCACCGGCCGCCGGGATGAACGTCAGCAACGTGCCGGAGACGACGCCGGGCATCGACAGCGGGAAGGTCACCCTGCGGAAGGTGGTGACCGGCTTGGCGTACAGGTCGCCTGCGGCCTCGTGGAGGCGGGTGTCGATGCGTTCCAGCGAGGTGTACAGCGGCAGGATCATGAACGGCAGGAAGTTGTACGTCAGACCGCAGACGACCGCCAGCGGCGTGGCCAGCACCCGGTCGCCGGTGGTCCAGCCGAGCCAGCTGGTGACGTCCAGGACGTGCAGGGTGTTGAGCGCCCCGACGACCGGGCCGCTGTCCGCGAGGATCGTCTTCCAGGCGAGGGTGCGGATCAGGAAGCTGGTGAAGAACGGCGCGATCACCAGGATCATGATCAGGTTCCG
>JABFXD010000353.1 GCA_013361925.1 Streptomyces sp.
GCCGCGGCGGCGGCCGCGGGGCGCTCCAGGAGCGGGAGTTCCGTGAAGAGGATCGACAGGTTGACGTTGAAGCGCTGGTCTGCGAATCCCATAGGGGTCTGCGCTCCCTTCCGTGTCGAGTGATTCCGTATTGCGGAAGTTCGTTTCTGCTTAATGGAAGATTGCCGTCGGGTCTCGTCGCTTGTCAAGAGGGCTCGGCGGAAGTCGACGCCGCGCGTTAGGTTGAGCGCGTGCGATTGAGAGTGGAGTTCACGACCGAGCCCTTCGACCTGGACGAGGCGCCCGCGCACGCGGTCGCGGCCCGTGAGGTCGTCGAGAGCGCCGAACTGGACGCGGTGGACGTCGGCCCGTTCGGCAACACCGTGGAAGGCGGTGCCGACGCCGTGCTCACCGCTGTCGACGCGCTGCTGCGCAGGTCCCTGGCGGCCGGCGCCACCCGGGTCTCGCTCCAGGTCAACGTGATCGGGGAGAACGTGGTCGGGGAGGGCGAGAAGTGACCGGCTCGGGGGACGAACCCTTCATCACGGCGGTGAAGCCGCTGGTCGACGCCATGGGCGGGGAGCTGGTCCCGCCCGACGAGGCCGGCCCCGACGACGTCGTGCTGGCCTGGGACGGCGCCGACGTGGTCGCCGTGCGCCTGCCACAGCTCGCGGACTCCCTCGATCACATCCTGGCCGCCATGGAGCGCAAACAGGGCAAGCCGCTGGCCGACCTGGACCGCAAGGCCAAGCAGGAGGTCGTGCGCATACTCGAGGCGCGTGGCGCCTTCTCCGTACGGCACGGCGTGGAGACCGTGGCGAGCGCCCTCGGGGTCAGCCGGTTCACGGTCTACAACTATCTGAACCGCGACAAGGGCCTGTAGCCCCCGCAGGGGCTTGTAACCCCGAATTTTCAACAAAGTGTTGACGTGGTGTTTCGAAGGGCGTTAGCTATCGGCAGCCCGTTCAGCAACATGGCCACGGAGGCTCCCGTGACTTCGACTTCCACGCCGCCGGGCCTGACCCGGTTCAACGCCCTGGAGGAGCACGCGGCCTTCGCCGCCCTCCACGAGGCGTGTGCCTCCACGGCATGGGCGCGGCGGCTGCTCGCCGCCCGCCCCTACTCCACCAGCGACGAGCTCTACGCCGTCAGCGACGCCGCGACGGCCGAACTGACCGCCGAGGACCTCGCCGAGGCGATGGCCGGACACCCGCCCATCGGCCGCCCCAAGGAGGGCGACCCGACCTCCGCCCGTGAACAGCGCGGCATGGCCGGCGCGACGGAGGAGCTCAAGGCCGAGATGCTGGAGCTGAACCTCGCCTACCAGGAGAGGTTCGGCCATGTCTTCCTCATCTGCGCCACCGGCCGGACCGGCGAGCAGATGCGCGACGCGGTCAAGGAGCGGATCGGGAACGCGCCGGAGCAGGAGCGGGAGATCGTCCGCACCGAGCTGGGCAAGATCAACCGTATCCGGCTCGCCCGACTCGTCGAAGAGGACTGACGCAGCATGAGCACCAGCACCACCGCCTCGGTGTCCACCCACATCCTGGACACCAGCATCGGCCGCCCCGCCGAGGCAGTCGCCGTCCAGCTGTCCGCCCGCCCGGGCCCGGGCGCGGACTGGCAGGCGCTCGGCGGCAGCGCGACCGACGCGGACGGGCGGTGCAAGGACCTGCCGGCCCTGCCGGAGGGCACCACACACGTACGGCTCGACTTCGCCGTCGAACCGTACTTCGAGAAGAAGCAAGCCGATGCGCAGCAGGACGCCCCCGCGAATCGGGACAGCGGTGCGTTTTTTCCAGAGGTAGCGATCACCTTCGCCGTCAAGCCCGGCGAGCACTACCACGTACCGCTGCTGCTCAACCCGTTCGGCTACTCCGTTTACCGAGGGAGCTAGCAGACATGCCCACGATCCTGGGACAGAACCAGTACGGCAAGGCCGAGAACCGAGTCGTAAAGATCACGCGGGACGGCGCCACCCACCACATCAAGGACCTGAACGTGTCCGTCGCGCTGAGCGGCGACATGGACGAGGTCCACTACTCCGGCTCCAACGCCAACGTGCTGCCGACCGACACCACCAAGAACACGGTGTACGCGTTCGCCAAGGAGCACGGCATCGAGTCGGCCGAGCAGTTCGGCATCCACCTCGCCCGGCACTTCGTGACCTCGCAGGAGCCGATCAAGGTGGCCCGGATCCGGATCGAGGAGTACGCGTGGGAGCGCATCGCCGCCTCCGACGCGAACTCCCAGTTCATCGGCGCGGACGAGGTCAAGCACTCGTTCGTGCGCAAGGGCCAGGAGACCCGGGTCACCCAGATCACCTATGACGGCTCGTCATGGGAGGTCATCTCGGGTCTGAAGGACCTGGTCGTGATGAACTCGACGAACTCCGAGTTCTGGGGCTACGTCAAGGACAAGTACACGACGCTCCAGGAGGCGTACGACCGCATCCTGGCCACCCAGGTCTCGGCCCGCTGGCGGTTCAACTGGACCGACGACGAGCAGCGGATGCCCCACTGGGAGAAGTCCTACGAGCAGACCAGGAAGCACATGCTCCAGGCCTTCGCCGAGACCTACTCGCTCTCGCTCCAGCAGACCCTGTACCAAATGGGTTCGCGGATCATCAACAACCGCAGCGAGATCGACGAGGTCCGCTTCTCGCTCCCGAACAAGCACCACTTCCTGGTGGACCTGGAGCCGTTCGGGCTGAAGAACGACAACGAGGTGTACTTCGCCGCGGACCGGCCCTACGGCCTGATCGAGGCGACGATCCTGCGGGACGGCTGCGAGCCGAAGATCCC
>JABFXD010000823.1 GCA_013361925.1 Streptomyces sp.
ACGAAGTTGAACTTCGGGGCGTCCTTGCCGGCGAGGGCGCCGGTCATGGCGTCCTTCCAGATCGGGCCCGGGACCTGGCCGCCGTAGACGAGGGAGTTGTACTCGCCGCCGATGTAGATGTTCTTCATCTCGACCTTCTGGGAGGCGCTGCCCACCCAGACGGCGCCCGAGAGGTTCGGCGTGTAGCCGACGAACCAGGCGTTCTTGCGGGAGTCCGTCGTACCCGTCTTACCGGCGTTGTCACGGTCGGAGAGGCCCGCCGTCTTGCCGGTGCCGGAGTCGACCACGCCCTTGAGGAGCTGGTTGACGGTGTCCGCGGTCGTCTCGGACATGGCGCGCGAGCAGGTCGACTTGGGCACCTCCAGGGACTTCTTCTCCTGGCCGACCTTCTGGGTGATCGACTCGATGGCGACCGGCGTGCAGTACATGCCGCGGGCGGCGAAGGCGGCGTACGCGGTCGCCATCGTCAGCGGGGAGATGCCCTTGGAACCCAGCGCGATGGCGGGCACCTCGGGCAGCTTGTCGCCGTTGCCCTGGACGACCTGGAGCTTGTTGGTCATGTTGACCACGGGGCACAGGCCGATGTCGGAGATCATCTGCACGAAGTAGGTGTTGACCGACAGCTCCATCGCCTTGCGCAGACGGTAGGGGCCCTTCTCCGACTCCGACTCGTTCTCCAGCTTCTCGTTCCTCGTGTTGACCCACGGCTTGCTGTCGCAGGTCTGCACGGGGCTCGGGTACTCCATCTGGTACGGCGACGAGTACTCCTGGTTGGCCGGCCGGCCCTCCTCCAGGGCGGCCGCCGCGACGAACGGCTTGAACGTCGAACCGGTCGGGAAGCCGAAGTTGGAGCCGCCCATGCCGTAGCCGACCGAGTAGTTGATCACCGTCTGGTGCTGCTTGGCGTTGGTGCCGTACGGCTTCGACTGCCCCATCGCCACGATCTTGCCGGTGCCGGGCTCGACGAGGGTGGCCGCGGCGGCGACCTTGTCGCTCTCGTAGACGTGGTCCTTGAGCGACTGCTTGACGGAGTCCTGGGCCTGCGGGTCGAGCGTCGTACGGATGGTCAGGCCGCCCTGGTTCCAGGTCTTGGCCCGGGCCTCCTTGGTCTTGCCGAAGACCGGGTCGGTGAGGAAGACGTTGCGCACGTAGTCACAGAAGAACCCGGCGTCGTCGACCGCGGTGATGCAGCCGTTCCTCGGCTTGCTGACCTTCAGGCCCAGCTTCTCGTTCTGCGCCTTCTTGGCCTCCGCCGCCGAGATGTCACCGACCTCGGCCATGCGCTGCAGCACGACATTGCGCCGCTTGGTGGCCTCCGCCTCGTCGTTGACCGGGTCGTACCGGCTCGGCGACTGGACGATGCCGGCGAGCAGCGCCGACTGGGCGAGGGTGAGGTCCTTGGCGGACGTGGAGAAGTAGCGCTGGGCGGCGGCCTCGACGCCGTACGCCTGCTGGCCGAAGAACGTGATGTTCAGGTAGTTCTCGAGGATCTTCTTCTTGCCGAGCTCCTCCTCGACCTGGATCGCGTACTTCAGCTCCTTGATCTTGCGGCCGATGGTCTGCTGGGTGGCCTGGGCGACCTTCGTCGGGTCGTCGCCCGCCTCTTCCACGAAGACGTTCTTCACGTACTGCTGGGTGAGCGTCGAGGCGCCCTCGGCGACCCCGCTGCTCTGCACGTTCTTGTTGAGGGCGCGCAGCACGCCCTTCAGGTCCACCGCGCCGTGCTTGTAGAAGCGCGAGTCCTCGATCGCGACGATGGCGTTCTGCATGTACGGCGAGATGTCCTTGAGCTCGACCACCGTGCGGTCCCGCGAGTAGACCGTGGCGATGGTGCCGCCCTTGGCGTCGAGGATCGTGGTGCGCTGGCTCAGCGGCGGGGTCTTCAGGTTGGCCGGGAGCTCGTCGAAGCTCTCCACCGATCCCTTGGCCGCGAGTCCGAGCGCGCCGAAGGCGGGCAGTGCGATGCCGGCCAGCACCGCACCCGCGAGCACGCTGACACCGAGGAACTTCGCGGCCTGCTGGGTGGGGGAGAGACCGCCACCGGAGCGCTTCTTCGACATGGGGGCAGCCTAATCCGTACTCATGAGCGTTCGACGAAGACGGCAGGCCGTTTCGAGCGCATGGCAAAGAGAGGGCCTACCTTCTCATTCGCCGGACACGCGCGCAGGCCTTGGCCTAAGCTGCTCTCAACTGTCACAGCAGTGCGGCCACGTATCAATACGTCCGGCGACCCCGAATCGTTCCGGAGGTTCCCCGACTTTCTGGTGGGGGCGTGTCCGAATCCGCCTTGTGTGTCACCTGGTGCCCGTTGTGACTCAACAGAACTGTCCCGCTTTGCCGGGATGATCACGCATGTCGCGGGCTCACTCCCCCGGGTGATCTGCCGCTTACGCATAGTCCGTTCGGGCCATTCAAGATTGGGCCCGAAGGGGGTGTTGCGCTGTGCCCACCTTCCGTAACGTCCTCAACTGGCGGCGGTGAATATGCCGCTGCCGCCGTGGGGGAGCCTCGATTCGGGAGAGGACGGCGCCGGTATGGGCTGGGTAACCGACTGGAGTGCGCAGGCGGCCTGCCGCACTACCGATCCGGATGAACTGTTCGTTCAAGGAGCAGCGCAGAACAGGGCCAAGGCGGTGTGCACCGGATGTCCGGTGCGGACCGAGTGCCTGGCCGATGCGCTCGACAACCGCGTCGAGTTCGGCGTGTGGGGAGGCATGACGGAGCGGGAGCGCCGCGCACTGCTGCGCAGGCGGCCAACGGTCACTTCCTGGCGCCGGCTCCT
>JABFXD010000604.1 GCA_013361925.1 Streptomyces sp.
GAACAGCGCCCACAAGGGCGCGTGGGAGAGCGCGAGCGCCGTCAGGGTCAGCCCCGACAGCGAGTGCACCAGCACACCGGGGATCAACACGGTCCGCTGGCCGTAACGGTCGGCGAGGCGGCCGCTGTAGGGCGCGAACACCGCCATGGAGACACCGGTGACCGCGGCCGCGGCGCCCGCCGCTCCGTACGAGCCGGTGGTGTGCTGCACGAGCAGCACGATGGAGATCGTCAGCATCGCGAACGGCTGCCGCGCCGCGAAACCGGGGAGCAGGAACGTCAAGGCGCCGCGCGTGCGCAGCAGTTGCCCGTATCCGGGGCGGGAGGAAGCCGACGAGTCCTTCGACGGCTCGGTGGTGACCGTGGATGCCACGGCCCGTGCCTTTCTGCCGCCTGGTAGCGCGCCCGTGCGGGGGCGCCGAGAGCTGTCCTCGTGCGCGGAACTGCGGTAGATACCGGCGCCCACTGCGAGGGTGTCCCGGCCGCCATACGGTCGCGCCAGCTCTGCGTCAGGCAGAGTTGGTTCGATCAAAGTGCGCCTTCATCGTACAGGGATCAACCGCTGATGCGCCTGTGAAAACGAGCACCATAGTGGCTGTTCACCTGCGATTGCTGACGGTGTGAACCGTACGAAACACGTCCTTAACCGGCGGTCACCGTCAACGGCCCGGCGTCGCGCCGTTCGCCCCCAGCCACCCGGCCAGCTTGCCCCCGTGCCCCACCGCGCGCAGCCGCTTCTCCGCCGCGTCCCGGACCGGGTCCGTGGCGACCACGAGCAGTTCGTCGCCGCGGCGCAGCACCGTCGTGGGCAAGGGAACGAACGATTTTCCATCGCGGACGACGAGGGTGACGGCGGCCCCGGCCGGCAGCCGCAGTTCGTTGACCTCGACGCCGTGCATCTTCGAGGCGTCGGGGATCGCGACGGACAGCAGGTGTCCGCGCAGCCGTTCCAGGGGCGCCGACTCGATGCCGAGGTCGGCGGCCTCGGCGTCCTGGCCCAGCCGGAGCTTGCGGGCGAGCCAGGGGAGCGTCGGCCCCTGGACCAGGGTGTAGACGACGACCAGGACGAAGACGATGTTGAAGATACGGCGGCTGCCGTCGACGCCGTTCACCATGGGGATCGTCGCCAGGATGATGGGCACGGCGCCGCGCAGCCCGGCCCAGGACATGAGGGTCTGCTCCTGCCACGGCACCCGGAACGGGGTCAGGCACAGCACGACGCTGAGCGGGCGGGCGACCATGGTCAGCACCAGCCCGATGACGAGCGCGGGCCACACGTCGTCGCCCAGTTCGTGCGGGGTGACGAGCAGGCCGAGCAGGACGAACATGCCGATCTGGGCGATCCAGCCGAGCCCGTCGGCGAACCCGCGCGTGGCGGGCCAGTGCGGGAGCTTGGCGTTGCCCATGACCATGGAGGCGAGGTAGACGCCGAGGAAGCCGCTGCCGTGCGCCAGCGCGCCCGCCGCGTACGCCGTCACGGCGATCGCCATGACGGCGATCGGGTAGAGGCCGGAGGCGGGCAGGGCGACGTGCCGAAGCCCCCAGGAGCCCAGCCAGCCGACCGCGAGGCCGACGGCCGCGCCGATGGCCAGTTCCAGGGCTATCTCGCCGATCAGCAGGTACCAGTGCTCGACGGGGCCCGCCGTGGAGAAGGCGACGACCAGGATGACGACGGGGGCGTCGTTGAAGCCGGACTCGGCCTCCAGCGTGCCCGTCACGCGCGTGGGGAGGGGGATCTTCCGCAGGACGGAGAAGACCGCCGCCGCGTCCGTGGAGGAGACGACCGCCCCGATGATGAGCGCCTGCCGCCACTCGAGGCCGATCAGGTAGTGGGCGGCCGTCGCCGTGACCCCGACGCTCACCGCGACGCCGGCCAGGGCCAGGGCGGTGGCGGCCGGCAGGGCCGGCTCGATCTCCTTCCACTTCGTGCCCAGGCCACCCTCGGCCAGGATCACGACCAGGGCCGCGTATCCGATGACCTGGGTCAGTTCGGCGTTGTCGAACTTGATGTCACCGAGGCCGTCCTGGCCCATGGCGATCCCGATGCCCAGGTAGACGAGCAGGCTGGGGAGCCCGCTGCGCGAGGAGATCCGGACCGCTGCGACGGCGACGAGCAGGACGAGCGAGCAGACGAGCAGGAGCTGGTTGAGGTCGTGGACGGTCAGCGGCTGTTCCCTTCCCTGGCCCGCGGGCGGCACGCGCGCGTGGGCTCACGTACATAGGACACGAAGTGGCGGGTCTTCGCACCCAAGTACTTCGTTACCTTACCTAACTCTTGACGATTTCTTGACACTCCTCAAGGCAAGATCGAACGCTCGCCCGTTCGGGTTCCCCACTCCGCGTCAAGTGGCGTCGGGCCCTGCGCCTATGGTTGCTCCAGCGCTCATTCAAAAGGACAGCCCGCCCTGCCGCTCGCGTTAGGACAGCAAGGACAGCGATGCCCCCCAACACCACCGCCTCATCGGGTCAGCAGCCCGGCAAGTCCGGCAGGAAAAAGGGGCGCAAAGCCCGACTCATCGTCCTCGTCCTGGTATTGGCCATCATCGGCGGCATCGCCTACGGGGCGTACTGGTCCATCAGCACCGTCCGCGCCTCCCTCCCGCAGACCAAGGGTTCGATCACGCTCGAGGGCCTGTCGGGACCGGTCGACGTGAAGCGCGACGGCTACGGCATCCCGCAGATCTACGCCTCCACCGACGAGGACCTGTTCATGGCGCAGGGCTACGTCCAGGCGCAGGACCGGTTCTACGAGATGGACGTGCGCCGCCACATGACCTCCG
>JABFXD010000360.1 GCA_013361925.1 Streptomyces sp.
GACGAAGTACGCGCCGAGCGCGGCGACGATGGCGAACGGGATGTTGACGAAGAACGTCCAGCGCCAGTCCATGTACTCGGTCAGCACGCCACCGAGGATGAAGCCGACGGCACCGCCACCACCGGCGATGGCACCGTAGATGCCGAACGCCTTGGCCCGCTCCTTGGCGTCCGTGAACATCACGGCGAGCAGGGAGAGCGCGGCGGGCGCGAGCAGCGCGCCGAAGACGCCCTGGAGGGCGCGGGCGCCGAACATCATGGCCTGGTTGGTGGCCGCGCCACCGAGCGCGGAGGCGAGGGCGAAGCCGATGAGGCCGACGACGAAGGCGTTCTTGCGGCCCCACAGGTCGGCGATCCGGCCGCCGAAGAGGAGGAGGCCACCGAAGGCGAGGGCGTAGGCCGTGACGACCCACTGCCGGTTGCCGTCGGATATGCCGAGGTCCACCTGGGCGGACGGCAGGGCGATGTTCACGATGGTGGCGTCGAGGACGACCATCAGCTGGGCGAGCGCGATGAAGATGAGCGCCCTCCAGCGGTTGGGGTCACCGGACGGAGCCGGTGCGCCGGGAGCCTTGGCGGCTGTTTGAGACATGGGGATACCCACTTCGGGACTTCGTGACGGAAAAAAGTGTCGTGAGGGGACGGTCCGCCGATACGCGACGGCCGGTGAACGTCGGCTGTGGTGACTGCCGAGCGCTTGTAGTGACGGTGACTGCTGTGGGGCGCTGGACTAATCGGTCAGGCCTGGCGCAGGTCCTCCATGGTCATGGCCGTACCCGGCAGGTCGGAGCGGGCCGGGGCCCGCAGACCGTCGAGGAACAGCTGCAGATGGCGGTGGACGAACCGGTCGGCGCTCAGGCACATGGCACCGGCCGGGGGCCGGCTGAGCTGCGCCACGACGACCATCAGGTCGCCGACGCCGATGTCGTCGCGGAGCTGGCCGGCCGCCTTCGCCCGGTCCATGAGCTCCCCGACGAGATCCTCGCTCCGCAGCCGCGCGGCCTCGAGGTCCGGGTGGTTCTGGTCGAAGGTGCTCTGGATCATCGGGCACAGGGCGCTGACCCGCTCGTCGGCGGACGTGTGCACAAAGCGCTCCAGCGCCTCGAAGGCGTCCCCGGTCTCGGCGAGCGCGAGCTCGGCCGCCTCCGTCATCCGGTCCATGACGGAGCAGACGACCTCGCGGACGAGCGCGTCGCGGTCGGGGAAGTTGCGGTACACCGTGGCGTTGCCGACACCGGCGCGGCGGGCGATCTCGTCGAGCGGCACATCGGGGCCGAACTCGGTGAACATCTCCCGGGCGGCGGTGACGATGCGCTCCCGGTTGCGCAGGGCGTCGGCGCGGGGCCGGGTCACCTTCTTCTGCACAGCGGTCACGGTCACGGCGTACTCCTCGATCGGATGGTCTGGCGATCCGGGGAGGCTCTCCCCGTTTCGCGCGAACACAGGTCTAAACGGGGAGACGCTCCCCGGTTATTTCAGGTTGAGGGAAAGAAGTGACGTGACCTGAGTCACATCCTCTCGTCCGAGAAACCCACGTTCGGCCCCTCCAGCGCGCGCCCGCGCACCCCACGACACAGGGTGATCGCAAGGGTGCAGCCCGTGGACCTGCGGCTGCCATGGACGGGAGAGGGCCGTGCATTGCAGCAGACCAGCCGGGCAGCACAGCAGACCAGCCGTCGGATACGCCCGCGCCGCGTCGCCGCCCTCGTGTCCGTGACCGCGCTGACCCTCGCGGTCAGCACCTCGGCCGGTAGCCGCCACCTGACCGCGCCCCCCGCACCCGCGGGCGCCGGACCGACCGCACTGGCCCGCACCTCCGCCCACGGCCCCTGTCTGATCCGCGGCGGCTCCGCGATCCAGATGTCCGAGGGCGTCCCCACCACCGGCGGCTACTCCCGCTCCACCGGCACCGTCCGCGCCCTCACCCTGATGATCGACTTCTCCGACGCACGGGGCCGGGGCCCCGCCCTCGACCGCTTCCGCGAGTTCTTCCCGCAGACCCAGGACTGGTTCCGCACCAGTTCCTACGGCCGCCTCGACTACCGCCCCGAGACGCCGATCCCGACCTGGCTGCGCATGCCGAAGCCCTTCGCGTCGTACGGCATAGAGCGCGGCGCGCCCTTCGACCCCGGCTACCGGGACCTGGTCCAGGACATCGTGGCCGCCGCCGACCCGAAGGTGGACTTCCGGTCGTACGACTTCCTGAACGTGCTGGTCACCCCGAACGCCGGGCCCCCCGCGCTGGACACGGTCCTGTCGGTGACCTTCGCCGGGAACCCGGACGCCCCGGTCGCCGACGGCGTGCCGGTCGCCAACGCGTCCTTCGTCTACTCCCGTCAGGACGACGGCTCCGGCTCCTACGCGCAGACCGGCTACCGGGTACTGCCGCACGAGAACGGGCATGTCTTCGGGCTGCCCGACCTCTACACGGCGGGCGGCGGCGGCTCGGTCGGCCACTGGGACATCATGAGCGAGGACTGGGGCGCCAACAACGACCTCCTCGGCTGGCACAAGTGGAAGCTGGGCTGGCTGGACGCCTCCCAGGTGACCTGCGCGACCGCCCGCGGCACCACCGAGTACACCCTCACCCCGATGGCCAGGACCGGCGGGCCCAAGCTGCTCTTCGTGCCGGTCAGCGGTCGTACCGGATACGCCGTGGAACTGCGCACCCGCGAGGGCAACGACGAGGCGGTGTGCCGGCCCGGGGCGCTGATCTACAAGGTGGACGCCGACGTCGACACCGGGATGGGCCCGGTCACGGTCTACGACTCCCGCCG
>JABFXD010000603.1 GCA_013361925.1 Streptomyces sp.
TTCACCTTTTCCTATGCCGAGCATGCAGAGTTGCTCACCGCCGCCGGAGCCGAAGTCGTCACCTTCGATCCCCTGCGCGACGAGGAACTGCCCCCCGGCACCCGCGGCTTGGTCATCGGCGGCGGCTTCCCCGAGGTGTACGCCGCCGAGCTGTCCGCCAACGAGCCGCTGCGCAAGGCCGTCAGCGAGCTCGCCCTCAGCGGCGCTCCCGTCGCCGCCGAGTGTGCCGGGCTGCTCTACCTCTGTCGTGAGCTCGACGGGCTTCCCATGTGCGGGGTGCTCGACGCCTCCGCGCGGATGAGCGAGCGCCTCACGCTCGGGTATCGGGACGCCGTGGCCGTCGGGGACAGTTCGCTGGCCGTCGCCGGGACGCGGATGCGGGGGCACGAGTTTCATCGGACCGTCGTGGAGCCCGGCGCGGGGGCGGCTCCCGCGTGGGGGGTGCGCGCCCCTGCGCGGCGCGTCGAAGGTTTCGTACAACAAGGTGTGCACGCGAGTTATCTGCACACGCACTGGGCGTCCGAGCCCGGTGTGGCCCGTCGGTTCGTGGAGAGGTGCCGGACGTCATGAGCAGCAGCAGGTTGATCGGAGTCGGGGTCGGTCCCGGTGATCCGGAGCTGGTGACCGTCAAGGGCGTCAACGCGTTGCGTGCCGCCGACGTGGTCGTGGTGCCCGTCATGGACACGGGTGAGCGGGGGCGGGCCGAGGCCACCGTGCTGCACTACGTGCCCGAGGAGAAGGTCGTCCGGGTGGTGTTCGCGCTGAACGAGCGGACCGACCGGGGGCGGCGGGAGGCCGCGTGGGACGCCGCCGGGGAGCGGGTTGCCCGGTTGCTCGGTGAGCACGGCACCGTCGCCTTCGCCACCATCGGTGATCCGAACGTCTACTCCACCTTCACCTATCTCGCGCAGACGATCGCCGAGACCGTGCCGGGGACGGTCGTGGAGACCGTGCCCGGTATCACCGCCATGCAGGATCTCGCCGCCCGTTCCGGGGCGGTCCTGACCGAAGGCACCGAGCCGCTCACGCTGGTGCCCGTCACCGCCGGTGCGCAGGCGCTCAAGGACGCCCTGGCCGGGCCGGGGACGGTCGTGGCGTACAAGTTCGGGCGGCAGGCCGAGGAGGTCGCCGAGGCGCTGCGGGAGACCGGGCGGATCGACGACGCCGTATGGGGGTCGGCGCTCGGGCTGCCGGAGGAGTCCGTGCGGCCCGCCGCCGACCTGGACGGCGCCCCGCTTCCCTACCTCTCCACGCTCATCGCGCCCGCCCGGCGTGACGGCGGGCGGGGCGGCAAGCTGTGACCTCGCCCCACGGGGCGTCAGTCGGCGATGCCCACCACCAGCCAGATGAACGCCACCCCCGCGACCGTGCACAGCAGGGTCGAGCGGGCGGGGTGTTCGTGGTGGGCCTCGGGGAGGATCTCGGCCGCCGCCAGATACAGGAGCGCGCCGCCGAAGAAGCCGAGATACGCGCCGAGCAGCTTCTCCGGGATGGTGAAGAAGAGCGTCGACGCGGCACCTACGACCGGTGCCGCCGCGTCCGCCGCCAGCATCGCCAGCGCCCGGCGGCGGGCGTTCCCGTACAGGCTCGTGATCGTGTACGTGTTGAAGCCGTCCGCGAAGTCATGGGCGATCACCGCGAGGGCCACCGCCGTGCCCATGCCGCCGCCCACCTGGAAGGCCGCGCCGATCGCCACGCCGTCCATGGCGCTGTGGCCGACCATCGCCGCGGCGGCCGTCAGGCCCACCTCGGGGACCCGGCCGCCGTGCTCCTCCCCGCCGTGCGCGGCCTGGCGGGCGGCGAGGAGCCGTTCCACCAGATGGGCCAGCAGAAAGCCGGCCACGAACAGCAGCAGCGCGGCCGGTACGCCGAAGACCTCGGTGCCCGCCGCCTCCAGCGCCTCCGGCAGCAGATCCAGGCCGACCACGCCCAGCATCAGGCCGCCGGCCAGGCCAAGGACCAGATGACGGCGGTCGGTCACCCGCTGTGCCGTCCAGCCGCCGGCCAGTGTCATCAGGAACGCGCCGAGCGCGACGAACACCGCCATGGCCCCTTCGTATCCGATGAAGGCCCGTTCGCGCACATCCGGCACCACCAACACCACCCGCTCCCCCAGTGATTCTTCGTACGAGAGGACCCGAACCCATGGCCGACGCCCCCACCGGCAAGGTGACCTTCGTCGGTGCCGGACCCGGCGCCGCCGACCTGCTGACGTTCCGTGCCGCGCGTGCCATCGCCGAGGCCGACGTCGTGATCTGGGCGGCCAGCCTGGTCCAGGCCGAGGTCCTGGAGCACGCCCGCGAGGGCGCTCAGATCCTCGACTCGGCGACGATGTCGCTGGAGGACGTCGTCGCCGTCTACGAACGGGCCGTCGCCGAGGGGCTGCGGGTCGCGCGGATCCACTCCGGTGACCCGGCCCTCTGGGGCGGTACGCAGGAGCAGCTCGACCGGTGTGCCGAGATCGGTATCGCCACCGAGGTGGTGCCCGGTGTCTCCGCCTTCTCCGCGGTCGCCGCGCTCGCGCAGCGCGAGCTGACCATCCCCGAGGTCGCGCAGTCCGTGGTGCTCACCCGGCTCGGCGGCGGCAAGACGCCGATGCCGCCGGGCGAGGAGGTGCGGGAGTTCGCCAAGCACGGCACCACCATGGCGATCTTCCTGTCGGCCGCGCGGAGCGGGCAGCTGGTGCGGGAGCTGCTGGAGGGCGGCTATCCGACGTCCACCCCGGTCGTCGTCGCCTACCAGGCGACCTGGCCCGAGGAGCTCGTCGTGCGGTGCACGATCGAGACGCTGGAGGAGACGGTCAAGGAGCACAAGCTCTGGAAGCACACGCTCTTCCTGGTCGGGCCCGCGCTCGACGCCGAGGGCACCCGCTCGCACCTGTACCACCCCGGCCACTTCCACGGCTACCGCAAGGCCGACCCGGAGGCCCGCCGGGCCCTGCGCGCGCGGGGTGCGAGTACGTGATCACGGTCTTCGGTACGGGGACGGGGGCGCCGGTTCCCGCCGACGTGCTGGCCGGGGCCCGGCTGGTGGTGGGCGGCCGGCGTCACCTGGCGTCCGCGCCGGTGCCCGAGGATGCCGAGCAGGTCGGACTCGGGCCGCTCGCGCCCGCCCTCGACATCATCGAACGGCATCTGGACAAGCAGCAGCGGGTCGTCGTCCTCGCCTCCGGTGATCCCGGGTTCTTCGGGATCGTACGGGCGCTGGCCGAGCGGTTCGGGTCCGAGCGGTTGGACGTACGGCCCGGGGTCTCGTCCGTCGCCGCCGCCTTCGCGCGGCTCGGGCTGACGTGGGACGACGCGGTCGTCGTCAGCGCGCACGGGCGGGAGCTGCGGACGGCCGTCAACGTGTGCCGGGCGCGGCCCAAGGTCGCCGTGCTGACCGGGCCGGGGGCCGGGCCGGCCGAGCTGGGGGCCGCGCTGCGGGCCGACGCCCGGGTCCTGGTCGTCGCCTCCGCGCTGGGCTCCGCCGAGGAGCGCGTCGAGCGGGTGACACCGGCCGAGGCCGCCGCCCGTGACTGGGGGACGTCGGTGAGCGTGGTGCTGTGCCTGGACGGGACGCGGGTACTGGGCGCCGCCGCCCGGACGCTCGCCGGGCCGGGTGCCGGGCCCGCTCGATGGGCGCTGGACGAGGACGAGTTCACCCACCGCGACTCGATGATCACCAAGTTCGAGGTACGGGCGCTCGCGCTGGCCCGGCTCGGTCCCCGGCTCGGTGACCATGTCTGGGACATCGGCGCGGGCTCCGGTTCCGTCGCCGTGGAGTGCGCGCGGTTCGGCGCGGCCGTCACCGCCGTCGAGAAGACCCGGGACGGCGTCGAGCGGGTGCGCGCCAACGCGGCGGCCCACGGGGTCGACGTACGGGCCGTGCACGGGGCCGCGCCGACGGTGCTGTCCGATCTCGACGACCCCGACGCCGTGTTCATCGGCGGCGGCGGACGTGAGCTGCCCGCGATCGTCACCGCGTGCGCGCGGCGCGCCCGGCGGACGGTCGTCGTGGCGATGGCGGCGCTCGACCGGGTGCCGGCCGTGCGCGAGGCGCTCACCGGCGCCGGGCTCTCCTGCGACGGGGTGCTGTTGCAGTCGTCACGACTGGCGCCGCTGCCGGGAGACGTGACCCGGCTCGCGGCCACCAACCCGGTTTTTCTGTTGTGGGGGTTCCGAACCCCCGGTTCTCATGAGGGAGTTGCCCTGTGATCGGCCTCATTTCCGCCACCTCGGCGGGCGCGGCTGCCCGCGACCGGCTGGCCGCGGCGTGGCCGGAGCGGACGCGTGTGTACGAGGGTCCCGTCGGCGACGCCCTACGGGCCGCGTTCGCGGAGTGCGAGCAGCTGGTGTGCTTCCTCGCCACGGGTGCCGTGGTGCGGCTGGTCGCGCCGCTGCTCGGCGACAAGACGTCCGACCCGGGTGTGGTGTGCGTCGACGAGGGCGGCCGGTTCGCCGTGTCGCTGGTCGGCGGGCACGGCGGCGGCGCCAATGAACTCGCCCGCGAGGTCGGGGAGTTGCTGGGCGCGGAGCCCGTGGTCACGACGGCGACGGACGCGGTGGGCCTGCCGGGCCTCGACACGCTCGGCCTCCCCGTCGAGGGCGATGTGGCCGCCGTGTCGCGGGCGCTCCTCGACGGTGAACCGGTCGCCCTGAAGGCGGAGTTGGCGTGGCCGCTGCCCGCGCTGAAGGTCACCGACGACGGTGCCTACGCCGTCCGCGTCACCGACCGGCTCGTGGCCGCCGCCGAGCACGAGGTCGTCCTGCGGCCGCCGTCCCTCGTCGTAGGAGTCGGCGCCTCGAAGGGCGCGCCTGCCGAGGAGGTGCTCAGGCTGGTGCGGGGCGCGCTGCGGGACGCCGGGCTGTCCGAGGGGTCGGTCGCCGAACTCGCCACCGTCGACGCCAAGGCCGAGGAGCCGGGGATCGTGGAGGCGGCGGCTCGCCTCGGCGTCCCCGTGATCACCTACTCCGCCGAGGAGTTGGCCGCCGTCTGCGTCCCCAACCCCTCCGACGCGCCCCTCGCCGCCGTCGGCACCCCGTCCGTCGCCGAGGCCGCCGCGCTGGCGAACGGCGGCGAACTCCTCGTACCCAAGCGGAAGTCGGCGCGTGAGGACGGGCTGCCCGCGATGGCGACCTGTGCCGTCGTACGGCGTCCCGCGCGCGGCCGGCTCGCGGTGGTCGGGCTCGGCCCGGGCGCGCGGGACCTGCTCACGCCCCGCGCGAAGGCGGAGCTGCGGCGTGCCTCCGTGCTCGTCGGCCTCGACCAGTACGTCGACCAGATCCGCGATCTGCTGCGGCCCGGCACCGTGATCCTGGAGTCGGGGCTCGGGGCCGAGGAGGAGCGGGCCCGTACGGCCGTGGCGGAGGCCCGCAAGGGGCAGGCCGTCGCGTTGATCGGCAGCGGGGACGCGGGCGTGTACGCCATGGCCTCCCCCGCGTTGGCCGAGGCGTCCGACGACATCGAGGTGATCGGCGTCCCGGGTGTGACCGCCGCTCTTGCCGCCGCCGCGATCCTCGGCGCGCCCCTCGGCCACGACCACGTCTCCATCAGCCTCTCCGACCTCCACACTCCCTGGGAGGTCATCGAGCGACGCGTCCGCGCGGCGGCCGAGGCGGACATCGTGGTCACCTTCTACAACCCGCGTTCCCGGGGCCGTGACTGGCAGCTCCCGAAGGCGCTGGCGATCCTCGCCGAGCACCGGGAGCCGACGACGCCGGTCGGTGTCGTACGGAACGCGTCGCGGCCGGACGAGTCCAGTCGGCTCACGACACTGGGGTCCCTGGACCCGGCGACGGTCGACATGATGACGGTCGTGACCGTCGGCAACACGGCGACCCGTGACATCGCGGGGCGCATGGTGACACCGCGCGGCTACCGCTGGCAGGGCAGCTCTCTGGAGGACGCCAAGTGAATCGCGTGATCCACCCCATCGAGGAGGAGTCCTACCGGCGGCTGCGGGCCCGCCTGGACACCTCGCACTTCCCGCCGCTGACCCGCGCGGTGGTCGAGCGGGTCATCCACTCGGCCGCCGACCTGGAGTACGCCGACGACCTCGTCATGGACGAGGGCGAGCTGGAGAAGGCTCATGCCGCCCTGCACGGCGGGGCGCCGGTCGTCGTGGACGTGGAGATGGTCGCGGCCGGCATCACCCGGCGCGAGACCGTCTGCCGGCTCCGCGACGCCGTGGCCGGGCCGGGGCTGACCCGCTCCGCGCACGCGATCCGGCTCGCCTACGAGCAGGTCGGCCCGGGCGCCCTCTGGGTGATCGGCAACGCGCCGACCGCGCTGGAGGAGCTGCTCACCCTGGACGCCGCCCCGGCGCTCGTCATCGGTCTGCCCGTCGGCTTCGTCGGCGCGGTCGAGTCCAAGGCCGCGTTGCGCGAGAGCGGGCTGCCCGCCGTGAGCAACGTGTCCGAGAAGGGCGGGTCGGCCGTCGCCTCGGCCGCGCTCAACGCCCTGCTGTACCACCCCGTTTCCACCGAGGAGAAATCGTGACCACCCCCCAGCCCGCTCTGCTCATCGCCGGCCACGGCACCCGGGACGAGGCCGGGGCCGAGGCGTTCCGTGACTTCGTCCGGGAGTTGGGGCGCCGCCACCCCGAACTGCCCGTCGCGGGCGGCTTCATCGAACTGTCCCCGCCGCCGCTGGGCGAGGCCGTCACCGAGCTGGTGGAGAAGGGCGTACGACGGTTCGCCGCCGTGCCGCTGATGCTGGTCTCCGCCGGTCACGCCAAGGGCGACATCCCGGCGGCGCTGGCCCGCGAGAAGGAACGGCACCCGGGGATCTCGTACACCTACGGCCGTCCGCTGGGCCCGCACCCGTCGCTGCTGAACGTCCTGGAGCGGCGGCTGGAGGAGGCGCTCGGCACCGAGGGGCGCGCGCCCGGCGACCTCGCCGACGTCACCGTGCTGCTCGTCGGGCGCGGCTCCACCGACCCGGACGCCAACGCCGAGGTCCACAAGGCGGCGCGGCTGCTGTGGGAGGGGCGCGGGTACGCGGGTGTCGAGACGGCGTTCGTGTCGCTGGCGGCGCCGGACGTGCCGAGCGGCCTCGACCGGTGCGTGAGACTGGGCGCGCGGCGGATCGTCGTGCTGCCCTATTTCCTGTTCACCGGTATTCTCCCGGACCGCGTCCGGCAGCAGACCGAGGGCTGGGCGGCCGCGCACCCGGAGATCGAGGTGCGCTCCGCCGATGTCATCGGGCCGGAGCCGGAGCTGCTCGACCTGGTGATGGAGCGGTACGAGGAGGCGATCAAGGGTGATCTGCGGATGAACTGCGACTCGTGCGTGTACCGGATCGCGCTGCCCGGTTTCGAGGACAAGGTGGGCCTGCCGCAGCAGCCGCACTTCCACCCCGACGACGACGGCCACCATCACCACGGCCACGGACACCACCACCACGGCTCCCCCTCCCATGCGCACTGACAGACACGGCACCGGCAGCCATGATCTGCGGCACCACGGTGACGCGGAGGTCCGTGACGACGGGGCGCGGCTGACCGACCTCGCCGTGAACGTCCGCGCGGACACGCCCCCGAGGTGGCTGCGGGAGCGGATCGCGGAGTCGCTGACCGGCCTCGCCGCCTATCCCGACGGCCGGGAGGCGCGGGCGGCGGTCGCGGCCCGGCACGGGCTGCCCGCGGAGCGGGTGCTGCTCACCGCCGGCGCCGCCGAGGCGTTCGTGCTGCTCGCCCGCGCCCTGGAGACCCGCCACCCCCTGGTCGTGCACCCGCAGTTCACGGAGCCGGAGGCGGCGCTGCGGGACGCGGGGCACACCGTCGACCGGCTGCTGCTGCGCGAGGAGGACGGCTTCCGGCTCGACCCGGCGGCGGTTCCCGAGGACGCGGACCTGGTGGTGATCGGCAACCCGACGAACCCGACGTCGGTCCTGCACCCGGCGGACACGATCGCGCGACTCGCCCGCCCCGGGCGGACCTTGGTCGTGGACGAGGCGTTCATGGACGCGGTGCCGGGCGAGCGGGAGGCGCTGGCGGGCCGGACGGACGTCCCCGGGCTCGTCGTCCTGCGCAGCCTGACCAAGACCTGGGGGCTGGCCGGACTGCGCATCGGTTACGTCCTGGCCGCCCCGGAGACCGTCGAGGAGCTGGAGCGGGCCCAGCCGCTGTGGCCGGTGTCCACCCCGGCGCTCGCGGCGGCGCGGGCCTGTGTGGCGCCGCAGGCGCTGGCCGAGGCGGCGCACGCGGCCCATCGCATCGCCGCCGACCGGGCCCATCTCGTGGCCGGGCTGCGGGAGTTCGCCCCGGACGGGCTGGCGGTCGTCGAACCGGCCGAGGGCCCCTTCGTCCTCGTCCGCCTGCCCCGGGCCGCCGCCGTACGCCGGCATCTGCGCGACCTCGGTTTCGCGGTGCGGCGCGGGGACACGTTCCCGGGCCTGGACGAGGAGTGGCTGCGGCTCGCGGTGCGGGACCGGACGACGGTCAACTCGTTCCTCCAGGCGCTGGACCAGGCGATGGTCCTGTCAGAGCACTGACCGGCGGCGAGTACCGGGAGCCAGGGGCGCGGTCATACGGGGGTGGGATCCGCGTCGGCCGGAGGCGCGGCGACGCTGCGGCGCACGACGATGTGCGTGCCCAGCAGATGGTGGCTGCCCGCGGCCTCGTCGGGGTCCCGCAGCGCGATCCGTACCGCCGCCCGCCCCAGCTCCTCGGCGGGCGTACGCACGGTCGTGAGCGGCGGGTTGAAGTCCTCGGCCAGCGGGATGTCGTTGTAGCCGACGACGGAGACGTCCTCGGGCACCCGCAGCCCCGCGTCGGCGATGGCGCGCAGGGCGCCCGCGGCGACCATGTCGTCCCCGGCGACCACGGCCGTGAACTCCCGGGTCTCCTTGAGGAGTCGGGTCATGGCCCGCAGCCCGGCCGCCCGCCCGAGGCCGCAGTCGACCACCCGGGCGTCGGCGGCCGGCACCCGGTGCTCCGCGAGGGCGGCCCGGTACCCGGCGACCCGGGCGTCCAGGGCCGTGTTCCCCGGCAGGCCTCCCAGGAAGACGATCCGCCGATGGCCCGCCGACAGCAGATGCCCGGTGATCGCGCGCGCCCCGGCCTCGTTGTCGAACTCGACCACCAGCGCCGGGATCCCGGGATCGGGGGCGGGCCGCCCGCACAGCACGAGCCGCGCGCCGGTCGAGTCCAGGGCCTGCGCGTAGTGCGCCACGCGCGAGCGGTACGCGTCGTCCTCGACGACCCCGCCGACCAGGATCACCAGCCGGGCCCCCTCCTCCCGCATGAGCTGCACGAACTCCATCTCACGCTGCGGGTCCCCGCCGGTCGCGCCGACGACGCACAGCCAGCCCCGGTCGGCGGCCTCGGCCTCGACGCCCTCGGCGACCTGGGCGTAGAAGGGGCTGGTGACCTGGCGGACGACGACCGCGGCCATCTTGCGGCCGCCGCCCACCAGGGCGCGCGCGTGCGCGTTGGCGACGTAGTCGAGGTCGCGGGCGGCGCGCAGGACGCGGGCCCGGGTGGCGGGCGGGACGGGATGGTTGCCGGTCAGCGCGCGGGACGCGGTCGCCGTGGACACGCCCGCCCGCTCGGCGACCTCGCGGATGGTGACCCGCCCCTTGCCTGTCATGTCGTTGCCCATCCCCCGCGTCTCCTGTCCCACCGGCGGCCCGTGACGCGTCGGCCGCACAGCCCTTGGCGAACTCCTCGGCCATTCTGTCGCCCCCTCGGGGCCCGCCGCTCGTGCAGGGGTCCTGAGAGCGCCGGACCGGGGGTGATGGGCGTCGGATCGGGCGGGTGGTGGGTCAGGGCGCGGTCAGTTCCTGCCGCGTCGGGCCACGGCGACCGCCCCTCCGCCCGCGACGAGCAGGGCGATCGCGCCGCCCGCGAGGTACGGGGTCAGGGAGTTGCCGCCGGTCTCCGCCAATCCGGCCTCGGCGGGGGCGCCTTGGGGCTTCACGTCACCGGCCGGGGGCTCGGAGGGTGCCGCGGAGGCCGTCGGCGCCTTCGGGGACTCGCAGGTGGCCTTCGCCAGGGTCAGGGTGCCCTCGACCTCGGCCACGTTGAGCTTCAACGGGTTGACGGAGACGGTGAGTTCGAGGGCGGTGGCGGCGGCCGTGCGGGAGGTGGTCTCGCGCTTGGACAGGTCGAGGCGGACCTCTCCGACTCCCGGGACCTTCACCTCGGTCGGGCCGCCGGCGGTCAGCGTGACCTTCTTGCCGAGGACGGTGACATCGCCCAGCACGTTGGACGTGGCGACCGGTGTCTTCCCGGCCTCGCAGACCGCCTCGGACTTGACCGCGCCGAGCTCGATGACGGAGAGCAGGGGCAGGCCGGGGACGTGGAGCCTGGCGTGGGCCAGGTCGGTCGAGGCCTCGGCCCTGGTCGCGGTGACGTCCGCCTTCGCCGACGCCACCTCGGCGTTCAGCACGCTGAAGGCCCGGCCGTTGTTCACACCGTTCAACTCGGCGGTCAGCGCGGTCTTCTCGGCGCTCTGCGGTGCCTGCACTTCGTTCAGGGAGACCGCGAGCGGGACGTTCACGGTCTTGTTGAGCAGGGACACGTCGAGCCCGGTGCGCAGCACGACGGCGCTCGCGCGGCCCTCGTCGCCGGTGGCGTGTGCGGAGCCCGCGCCGGCCAGGACCGCGGGACCTGCGGCCAGGGCGGTGGCCGTCGCGACGGTCGCGAGACGGCGTGCGGGCATACGGAAGTTCTTGCCGTTCAAGGTGGGGACCCCTCAGAGGAGACTTGCTCGGGACCCGGCAAGAATTACGCACTGAGAGTGAACAGTCAGCAGTCCGACGGGACTTCACCCCAACGTGGTGCTTCCGTGAACTTTTTCGAATCGGGCGGCACGGGTGTTCCTCGAAGTCACCCCCGCACCACCTTCTGTGCGAGCGCGCCCGTTGACGGGACGGCGCGTGCGCGGGAGTGCAGAACGAGTCAGGCCGATGGCTGGTTACGCTGCGTCAACGCGGGCTAGGCGGCGACCCGCCCGTTGAGGACGACCCGCTGGGGGTCCGCCAGCACCCGTACGTCGGCGCGCGGATCGGACGCGTACACCACGAGGTCGGCCGCGGCGCCCTCCTCCAGGCCGGGGCGGCCGAGCCAGGCGCGGGCCTTCCAGGTCGTCGCCGCGAGGGCCTCGACCGGCGGGATGCCCGCGGTGACCAGTTCCGCGACCTCGGCCGCGACCAGGCCGTGCGGCAGGGTGCCGCCGGCGTCGGTGCCGACGTACACCGGGATGCCGGCGTCGTAGGCGGAGCGCACGGTGTCGTAGCGCCGCTCGTGCAGCCGCCTGATGTGGGCCGACCATCGCGGGAACTTGCTCTCGCCGCCCGCCGCGAGCTGCGGGAAGGTCGCGATGTTGACCAGGGTCGGGACGATCGCCACGCCGTGCTCGGCGAAGAGCGGGATCAGCTCCTCGGTCAGCCCGGTGGCGTGCTCGACGCAGTCGATGCCCGCGCCGACCAGGTCCGGGAGGGAGTCCGCGGAGAAGCAGTGGGCGGTGACGCGGGCGCCGAGGCGGTGGGCCTCGGCGATGGCCGACTCCAGCGCGTCCCTCGGCCACAGCGGTGTCAGGTCGCCGACCTCTCGGTCGATCCAGTCGCCGACCAGCTTGACCCAGCCGTCGCCGCGCCGGGCCTCCTGGGCGACGTACGCGGCCAGGTCGGCCGGCTCGATCTCGTGGGCGTAACCGCGGATGTAGCGGCGGGGGCGGGCGATGTGCCG
>JABFXD010000397.1 GCA_013361925.1 Streptomyces sp.
CCACGTCCCTGATGTCGGCCGTGGCCAGCAGCCAGGTGGTGATCGCCTCCATCACGGCGGTCACGGAGATACCGATGAGGATGAGCCGGAAGCCGTCGAGGCCCCGCCGCCACGCCAGGAAGTACACCAGCAGCCCGGTGCCGAGGCCGCCGCCCAGCGCCGCCGCCGACAGTCCGACGGAGTCCACGATCGCCGCGGCGGTACCGCCCGACACCGTCACCAGGAACACGGCGACCGCGCCGGCGCCCGAGGTGATCCCGAGGACGTCCGGGCCGGCCAGCGGATTGCGCGCGATGGACTGCGTGATCGCCCCGGACACCCCGAGGGCGACCCCGACGACGAGTCCGGCCAGGGCCCGCGGCAGCCGCAGGTCCATGATGACGAACTCGTCGACCGGCTCGCCGTGACCGAAGATCGTCGCGATCACCTGGGGCAGGCCGATGGGGAAGTCACCGATGCCGACGGAGAGGCAGAACAGCAGGAAGGTCGCCGCGGCCAGCAGCAGGGTGACGGCCAGGAGCCAGGGCCGCCACACGAACGACACCCGGCCCAGCCGTACGCCCGGCAGCACCGCCGCCTTCGGCTCCGCGCTCATCGACTCCGCCCCGCTCACGCGTTCTTGAACTTTCCGAGCCACACCAGCGCCGCGAAGAACGGGGCGCCGAGGAGGGCGACGACGACCCCCGCGTCCAGTTCACCCGGCCGGACCACCAGGCGTCCCACGATGTCGCACACCAGCAGCACGATCGCACCCAGCAGTCCGGCGTACGGCACCAGCCAGCGGTAGTCGGGGCCGGTCAGGTACCGGGCCACGTGGGCGACCATCAGCCCGAGGAAGGCGATGGGGCCGCACGCCGCCGTCGCCGCGCCCGCGAGGAGGGTGATGGCGAGGATGCCGACGGTCCGGCTCAGCGCGATGTTCACGCCGAGCCCCCGGGCCACGTCGTCACCGAGGTTGAGGAGGTTGATGGCGGGCAGCGTGCTGAGCGCCAGGACCAGGCCGACGGCGATGAACGCGGTCACCGGCCAGATGACACCGAAGCCGACTCCCGCCACGGACCCGGCGTTCCAGAACCGCAGCGCGTTCAGCGCGGCCTGGTCGGTGAGCGCGATCGCCGTGGTCATCGCGGCGAGGAAGACCGCGACGCCCTGTCCGGCCAGGGCGAGCGTCAGCGGGTTGCCGGCGCCCCGGCCCAGGCTGGAGAGGCCGAAGACGACGACACCGGCGACCGCCGCGCCCAGGAAGGCGAACCAGACGTACTGGAAGGGGTTGGTGAGCCCGAACAGGGTGATCGCCGAGACCACCGCGAAGGACGCGCCCGCGTTCACCCCCAACAGGCCCGTGTCGGCGATCGGGTTGCGGGTGTGGCCCTGGATCAGCGCCCCGCCGACGCCCAGGGCGATGCCCGCCACCACGGCGAGCACCGTCCGGGGCACCCGGACCGTCCGGACGATGAGCCGGATCTCGGTGAGCCGCTGGTCGGCCTCCGGCGCCGCGAACAGCCCGTGCCACACCTCGGCGGGACTCAACGCGCGCGCACCGACGGCCAGCGACACCGCCGCTGTGATCACGAGGATCGCCACCAGCGCACCCAGACCCACAACTCGCCCCCTACGGGCCGGTGTTGAGGCTCTGGGCGCGGCGCGCTCGACTGCGGTCATGCCCATGTGGACGTACGTTATCCCTTTGATCGAACCGGTTGAGCGGCTGTGGTCAGCGGGCGGCGGGGCTGCCGATCCCGTCAACGATCGGACGGGCCTCGTCGGTGGCGTTCTTGAGGACGGAGTCGAGGATCTCGCCGACCCTGATGGCGGTGTTGGAGAGCAGGGACGAGGTGATGCCGTGCGTGTGCTCGGTGCCGCCCTGGAGGTAGATGCCGCAGCGGAGTTCGGGGCGGGTGGCGATGCGGTAGTCGCGTTCGACGCGCAGCCGGCCCTCGTCGTCGCGCAGGCAGAGGTCGGCGACCTCCCCGAGGAGGCCCCGCGGGTCGGCGGGGCGGTAGCCGGTGGCGAAGACCACGACGTCGGCGTCCAGGAGTGTTTCCTCGCCGGTGACAAGGGACTTGACCGTGGCGCGCACCCCGTCGGGCCTCTCCTCGACGCCGACGAGACGGGAGACGTTGAGGAAGCGCAGCCGCTCGGTGCCGAGGACCTTCTCCTGGTACATCTGCCGGTACAGGTCGTCGATCAGGTCGATGTCCACCACGGAGTAGTTGGTGTTGCCGTGGTAGTCCATGAGCTGTCGTTTGACGTCGTCGGGGGCGGCGAAGTACTCGTCGACCGCCTCGGGGTCGAAGATCCGGTTGGCGAAGCCGCTGTCGTCGGCGGGGCTGTAGCCGTAGCGGGAGAAGACGGCGCAGACCTCGGCCCCGGGGAAGCGGCGGTGCAGATAGGCGACGTTCTCGGCGGCGCTCTGTCCAGCGCCGACGACGACGAACCGGGACGGGGCGACGCCGTCCAACTCCTCGACCTTGCTGAGGAGTTCGGCGTTGTGCCAGACACGTTCGGTGCGCTCCACGCCCTCCGGCATGAGCGGGCGCAGGCCGGTGCCGATGACGAGGTTGCGGGCCCGGTGCAGGGCGAGCCCCTCGGCCGAGCGGACCGTCACCTCCAGATGGTCGACGACGCCGTCGCGCACGACCGGGGAGACGGCGACGACCTCGTGGCCGTACGAGATCATGTCGTCGACCTGGGCGGCGGCCCACTCGAAGTAGTCGTGGAACTCCACCCGCAGCGGGAAGAGGTTCTTGTGGTTGATGAAGTCGATCA
>JABFXD010000605.1 GCA_013361925.1 Streptomyces sp.
GCCCGGTCCATCAGCTCGCGGATGCGGGCCACGCTCGCGCGCTGCGACTTGATGCGGCTCTCCACGTCGACGACCTGGTCGGTGACGTCCTGCGCCTTCGCGGTGCGCTCGATGAGCTTGCCCGAGCCCTCCAGCTCGGCCAGCACCTCCTCGTACCTGTCGACGGGCACCCGCAGTGTCACCCGCGTCTCCTCCGCGCCCTTCTCGTCGCGGGACGTCGACTCCTTGCCGACATAGCCGCCCGCGTTCTCGGTGGTGGTGCGGGCCGCGTCCAGCGCCTTCGGCACGTCCTTGACCTGCACGGTCAGTTCGGCGGTGCGGATGATGTGGCTGGTGGGCAACCGGGGAGCGGTGCTCGCCTGCCTGCCGCCGCTGTCGGCGGCGCCCGGGGCGGCCTCCTTCCCGTCCGACAGCGCGGCACTGTCGCTGCCGGAGCCGCCGTCGGAGGAGTCGGAGCCGGAGCAGCCGGACAGCGCCAGCGCGGTGGCCAGCAGGATGCCCGCCAGGGCCTGGACGGGTCGTACGGAACGTCGTGTGCGCATGGGCGTGCCCCCGGGTTGTGACGACTGACGCTCCTTCGACGCGCGGGCACCGCGCAACGTTGGGGCGGGCCGGTTCCGATGGGGTCACGGTCGGGACTCGGAAGGGACAAAGGTCCCTGGCGTCACTGTCGGTGGCGTCTGAGAAGGTGGAGCCATGAGCGGATCAGGTACGACGGGGCACGTCGTCGTCATCGGGGCCGGGATCGCGGGACTGGCCGCGGCCCACCGGCTGCTGGGGCGCGGGGCGCGGGTGACCGTGCTGGAGGCGTCCGGCCGCGTCGGCGGCAAGCTGCTGCCCGGCGAGATCGCCGGCGCGCGCGTGGACCTCGGCGCGGAGTCGATGCTGGCGCGCAGACCGGAGGCCGTCGCCCTGGCCCGCGAGGTGGGCCTGACCGACCGCCTCCAGCCCCCCGCCACCGCCACCGCCTCGATCTGGACCCGCGGCGCCCTGCGCCCGATGCCCAAGGGCCACGTCATGGGCGTCCCCGGCACCGCGTCCGCCCTCTCCGGCGTCCTGTCCGACGAGGGCCTGGCCCGCATCGAGCGCGACGCCGACCTGCCGCGCACCGAGGTCGGCGACGACGTGGCGGTCGGCGAGTACGTCGCCGCACGGCTCGGCCGCGAGGTCGTCGACCGCCTGATCGAGCCGCTGCTCGGCGGGGTGTACGCGGGCGACGCCTACCGCCTCTCGATGCGCTCCGCGGTCCCGCAGCTCTACCAGGCCGCGAAGACCCACACCTCCCTGACGGAGGCGGTCCGTGAGATCCAGGCCAAGGCGGCGGCCAACCAGCAGACCGGCCCGGTCTTCATGGGCCTCGCGGGCGGCGTCGGCAGCCTTCCGCTCGCCGTCGCCGAATCGGTCCGCGCGCGGGGCGGTGAGATCGTCACCGGCGCGACCGTGACCGAACTGCGCCGCGAGGGCGCGGAGGGCTGGCGGGTCACGGCCGGGGACCGCGTCCTGCACGCCGATTCCGTGGTCCTCGCCGTACCCGCCCCCGCCGCCTCCCGCCTGCTGCGCGCGGAAGCCCCCGGGGCCGCCGCCGAACTCGCCGCCGTCGAGTACGCCTCCATGGCCCTGGTCACCCTCGCCTACCGCCGCGCGGACGCCGATCTCCCGGCCGGCAGCGGCTTCCTCGTCCCGCCCGTCGACGGCCGCACGATCAAGGCGGCCACGTTCGCCTCCCAGAAGTGGGGCTGGATCGCCGACGAGAACCCGGACGTCGTGGTCCTGCGCACCTCGGTCGGCCGCTACGGCGAGACGGCGATCCTGGACCGCGACGACGCGGACCTCGTCGACATCTCCCGCCACGATCTGCGCGAGGCCACCGGCCTCGACGCGAGCCCCCTCGACTCCCGCGTCACCCGCTGGACCGACGGTCTGCCCCAGTACCCCGTCGGCCACCACGCGCGCGTGGCCCGCGTCCGCGAGCACCTCGCGAAGCTCCCGGGCCTCGCCGTCTGCGGAGCGCAGTACGACGGGGTGGGCATCCCGGCCTGTGTCGCGAGCGCCTACGCGGCGGTCGACCGGATCCACGGAGACGAGCGCGGTGTGCAGGAGCTCACCGCCCACCCGGTGCAGAGTCTGCACGGAGGAGCAGGAGAATAAGGACCATGACCAACGATGCCACCACCCCCGAGGCCGGCCGGATCCCGAACAAGGGCAAGCTGGCCAAGGACCTCAACGAGGTCATCCGATACACGCTCTGGTCCGTCTTCAAACTGAAGGACGTCCTCCCCGAGGACCGCGCGGGCTACGCCGACGAGGTCCAGGAGCTGTTCGACCAGCTCGCCGCCAAGGACGTCACGATCCGCGGCACCTACGACGTGTCGGGACTGCGCGCCGACGCCGACCTCATGATCTGGTGGCACGCCGAGACCGCCGACCAGCTCCAGGAGGCGTACAACCTCTTCCGCCGCACCAGGCTGGGCCGCGCGCTGGAGCCGGTCTGGTCGAACATGGCGCTGCACCGCCCCGCCGAGTTCAACCGCTCGCACATCCCGGCGTTCCTCGCCGACGAGACGCCGCGCAACTACGTGAGCGTCTACCCCTTCGTGCGGTCCTACGACTGGTACCTCCTGCCCGACGAGGACCGCCGCCGTATGCTCGCCGACCACGGCAAGATGGCCCGCGGCTACCCGGACGTCCGCGCCAACACGGTCGCCTCCTTCTCCCTCGGCGACTACGAGTGGCTGCTGGCCTTCGAGGCCGACGAGCT
>JABFXD010000642.1 GCA_013361925.1 Streptomyces sp.
CAGGGTCTGCCGGGGCGGGAGGGCCGTCGCCGTGTCGGTCAGGGGCATGGAGGTCCTTGCTCGATGGGTCGGTCGGTGTGGGGTGTGAGTGCGTGGGGTGTGCGGGCGGGGATCGGGGCGCCGCCGCTGAGCGGCGCCCCGTGGGATGTCACGTCAGCGGCGGCGTGACCGCCGCGCCTTCTTCAGCTCCTCGAACCGGGGAGCGTCACCGTCCTGGACGCGCTGCCAGGCCCGGCGGAAGAGGTCCGCGGCCGGTGTCAGCGGCACGATGAGGCCGAACGGCGTGTGTTCGACGGTCGTCTCGCCGAACAGCGGCAGCTTCCAGCGCTCCAGCGGAACGCGCGGCGCCGACTGCTCGACCCAGCCGCCCGGCAGGAACAGGGACCGTCCGGCCCGGGTCCGGGTGGCCTCGACCACGAGGTCGCCGGCGGCCAGCTCGGCGCGCGCCGCCTTCAGCCGGGCCGGCTTCCAGCCCGTCCAGCGGGCCGTCATCCGGTCGGTCGGGTCGGGCATGGCGAGCAGCATCAGATAGAGCGTGGCGGCGTCCTCGCCGAGGCCGTACTCCTTGGCGGCCTCCGTCACCAGCTCGGGAACCGAGCGGCTCGGGTCCTGCGGCCACCACGTGCCGTCCTTGTCCCGGCCGCCCGCGATCGGCTCGCCGGGGTCGGCGAGGAGGGCCGCGAACTCCCGGTCGCGGACCAGGCGCAGGGCCACTTCGGCGGCGTAGGGGCGCTGGTCGTCGACGCGGACCGCGGGCAGGTACGGGTCCTGGCCGGCCTCGTCGAGGAGGTCGACGCGCAGGCCCGGGGCGGGCTGGTCGTCATGGGTGGCGAGGACGACCGCGCCGTACCGTTCGAAGCCCGGGCCGGTCTCCGTGGGGGTGCCCGCGGTCTTCCGGAAGTCGGGCAGGCTGATGTAGCGGCCCAGGTCGAGCATCAGCCCGGGGTGGGCCAGCCGTTCGCGCAGCGCGGTGAGCGCCGGGGGCAGCGCGGCCCGGACCGGGTCGCCCGCGGGCAGCCGGTGGGCGAGCCAGGAGACGAGGCCGACGGATCCGGTCAGTGTGTCCGCCGTGAAGCCGTCCTTGTCGTCCCCGACGGGCCGTACCCGGTCGCCGCTGACCGCCCACTCCAGGTCGCGGCTGAGCTGGGGGGAGGCGGACGGTTCCAGCAGCGCGGGCAGCGCCTGCCGCACCGGCCAGGACGTGTGCCGGAAGGCGCGGACCGCGTCGCTGAGCAGTTCCTCGGGCACGGCCACCCGCTTGCCGACCTTGTCGTTCCACACGGCGGCGGCAGCGGCCACGTCCGGTCCCTCGGTCCACAGGCGGGCCGGTTCGGTGGGCAGCAGCGCGCCCACGACCGCGGCCCGGACCGCTCCGTCGACGCCCCTCAGCTCGTCCTTGGCGACCGCCGCCGGGGCGACCTTCACCCCGATGTGGGTGCGGGCCTCGGTGCTCAGGAAGGTCCGCTGGTAGCCGTCGACCCCCGGCAGACCGGCGACGACCAGCCGGGCCATCGTGTCGGTCACCCCGGTCAGCCGGGCGAACTCCTCGGCGGCGGCCGGGAACCAGGGCGCGGGGCCGTGTGCTGCCAGCTCGGCCAGGAACGCGCCGAGCCAGGCCGCGTCCGGGCCTTCACCGAGCGGCGTCGACGACAGCGCCCGGTAGGGCTCGGGCGTCTCGAACCGGCCGGCGGGGTCGTGGAAGTAACCGCTGAACGTGCCGCCGTCGTCCTCCAGCGAGCGGCGTCCGGTGACGGCGAGGAAGGCGCCGTCGGCCAGCGGGAGCAGCCCGTTCCACGAGCCGCCGCGCCAGTCGCCCGCGGGTGTGCGCAGCGGGGCCGCCGGCACGTGCAGGGTCACCTTGCGCCAGCGGGCGGACGCGGCCGGGACCAGCCCGAGGCGGTCGAACTCGGCGAGCAGGGTGCGCAGTACCTCACGGTGCTGCTCGGTGGTGGTGCCGGAGGCCGCCCGGTAGGCCAGGGAAGCCGTCCGCTCCAGCAGCGACTCCAGGTCGGGCTGGCCGGTGGGCAGCGGGTGCCCGTCGAGGTGGAGCCGGGTGTCCGCCCGCTCGGGGAGCGCCGCCCCGGTGAGCCCGGCGGCCCGGGCCAGGACCCGCAGGGAGCGGAAGGCGGTGTCGGCCTCGGAGTCGCCGTTCCACCAGTAACCCCGAGAGGTGCCCAGTCCGTTCGTCGCCTCCAGGAGCAGAGTGTCCGCCGGACCGGCCGGTCCCTCGTCCTCCACGTCGCCTTCGAGGGCACGGGTGAGCCGGGTCGCCGCCGAGTCCAGCACCGCCTGTTGTCCCGCCGCGTAGCGCGCGACTCCGGCGATGCCCTTCACGAGTGCCTCGTGCGTGACGGGAAGGAGGGCCCGGACCGCGTCGGGCAGGGCCTTCTCGTCGTTGTCCGCCGCGGCGGCGAGCAGGGCCGCGGCCGTCTCCGGTTCCATGGCCCGCAGCGCCTTCGAGCCCTCCGGGTCGCGCGCGGTCATACATTCCCAGTACTGCACGGGCGGCAGCAGCAGCGTGCCCTCGCCGAAGACCCCGGGGGTGCGGTCGGTCTTGCCCCAGGCGGTCACGACACCGTCGGCGTCGACGACTTCGAGCTGCCAGTTGTTGCGCACCACGGCGGTGGCCCGCTCGGCGCCCGGGAACATGACGACCGCGGTCGGGCGACCCGCCTGTGCGGGCACGGTGACGGTGTGCCCGGCGAGATCCTCGGCCCGCCGGGAACCGTCCGGCAGCTCCACCACCCGCAGGCCG
>JABFXD010000434.1 GCA_013361925.1 Streptomyces sp.
TCGGGGGCGTCCTTGTCGTCCACCTCACGGTAGTGCCGCCCCTCCTCGTCGGTGTCCTTGAGGACCTTGCCCACCGGTGAGGGCGACACCGCCTGCTCCTTCTGTCGCCCGTCGTCCGAATCGCAGCTCGCGGTTCCGGTCAGCACAAGGACACAGACCGCGAGCG
Source organism: Streptomyces sp. (assembly GCA_013361925.1). Taxonomy (GTDB): domain Bacteria; phylum Actinomycetota; class Actinomycetes; order Streptomycetales; family Streptomycetaceae; genus Streptomyces. The sequence goes on from JABFXD010000434.1 coordinate 167, forward strand.
CGGTCGGCAGGGCCCGCGTCCACGACATGCCGGGAGCGTAGAACAGTCATCCGAAAGTCGGATCCCCCTGAAGGCTGGTTGTTCATCCTCCCTGATGAGGAGGCCACCCCGGGAGCGGGCCGATCACCAAGCCGATCACCAAGCCGATCACCGAACCGGGCCCTCCCTCTTGCGCGGACGAAAACGCATTCCTACGGTGTTCCATAGGAATCAGAGCGCAAGGGAGCGATCATGAGCGGGGACGCGCGGAAGACCGCGGAGGGCCTGACCTACCTCTCCGGGTTCGGCAACGAGCACAGCTCGGAGGCGGTCCCGGGGGCACTGCCCGAGGGCCGCAACTCACCGCAGCGCGCCCCCCTCGGCCTCTACGCGGAACAGCTGAGCGGTACCGCGTTCACCGAACCCCGCGCCCACAACCGCCGCTCCTGGCTGTACCGCATCCGCCCCTCAGCCGCCCACCCGACGTTCACCCACACCCACCACGGCCGGATCCGAACGGCCCCCTTCACCGAGTCCGTCCCGGACCCGAACCGGCTGCGCTGGAACCCCCTCCCCGACCCCACGGAGGGCACCGACTTCCTGGCCGGCCTGTGGACCCTCGGTGGCAACGGCGACGTGACCCAGCGCACCGGCATGGCCGTGCACCTCTACCACGCCACCGACTCCATGGACCGTGTCTTCAGCGACGCCGACGGCGAGCTGCTGATCGTCCCGGAGCGCGGCGGGCTCCTGCTGCGCACGGAGTTCGGGCTGCTGCACGCCGAGCCCGGCCAGGTCGCCCTGATCCCGCGGGGCGTCCGCTTCCGGGTCGAGCTCCTCGACACCTCGGCCCGCGGTTACGTCTGCGAGAACTACGGCGCCCCCTTCCGCCTCCCCGACCTCGGCCCGATCGGCGCCAACGGTCTCGCGAACGCCCGCGACTTCAAGGCGCCCGTCGCCGCGTACGAGGACGTCGAGGGCCCGGTGGAGGTGGTGAACAAGTTCTGCGGCAACCTCTGGACGGCGACGTACGACCACTCCCCGCTGGACGTGGTCGCCTGGCACGGCAACTACCTCCCGTACGTCTACGACCTGCGCCGCTTCAACGTCATCGGGTCGATCTCGTACGACCACCCGGACCCGTCGATCTTCACGGTGCTGACGTCGCCGAGCGACACCCCCGGTCTCGCCGGGGTCGACTTCGTCGTCTTCGCGCCGCGCTGGCTGGTGGGCGAGGACACGTTCCGGCCGCCGTACTTCCACCGGAACGTGATGAGCGAGTACATGGGCCTCATCGAGGGCGCCTACGACGCCAAGGCGGAGGGCTTCGTGCCGGGCGGCGGCTCGCTGCACAACATGATGTCGGCGCACGGTCCCGACCGGGACACCTTCGACAGGGCGAGCGCGGCGGAGCTGGTGCCGCGGAAGGTCGACGACGGACTGGCGTTCATGTTCGAGACGCGCTGGCCGGTCACGCTCACCGCGCACGCGGCCCGGGCGGACCATCTCCAGCGCCACTACGACGACGTGTGGAAGGGCCTGGAGCGCCACTTCCGCCCCTTGCACTGAAGATCCCCGACCGGTACGGATGGCCTGGTGACCTCCTTCGCCCCGGACTCGATCGTCCTGAACCGCAAACTGCCGCTCTGGTACCAGGTGTCGCAGTCGCTGCGCGCCTCGATACTGGGCCGCTCGCCCCAGGACCCGCTGCGGCTGCCCACCGAGGAGCAGTTGGCGGGCCACTACGGGGTGAGCGTGCTGACCATGCGGCAGGCGCTCAAGGAGCTGGAGGACGAGGGGCTGATCACCCGCCATCGCCGGCGCGGCACGTTCATCGAGCCGAACGCCCTGCGGACCGCGCCCGTGCGGCTGCTCGGCTCGGTGGACGCGATCGTGGCCCAGCAGTCGGGCATGACCACAGAGCTGCTCGACCACGGCAAGGGTCCGGTGCCGCCCGAACTCGCCGAGTACTTCCCCGATCTGGACGAGGTGGGCACGTACCACCGGCTGCGCTCCGACGAGAAGACCGGCGAGCCGACCAACCACGCGCGCAACTGGATCCGCCCCGAACTCGCCGCCCGGGTCGACCCGGAGGACCTGGTCCGCTGGCCGATGACGAAGGTGCTGCGGGATGTCGTCGGGGCGGACATCAGCCGCATCACGGACACCGTGGAGGCCCGCCTCGCGGACCCGGAGACGGCCCAGCTCCTCCAAGTACCGCTGCTCAGCCCGATCCTGCACTACACGGGCGTCACCTACGACACGGAGGGCCGGGTGCTGGACGTGGCGGTCATCCACTACCGCGGCGACCGCTTCTCCTTCACGGTGACCTTGGAGGCGACCTGACCCCGGTGCCGTTCCCAAGTCGTACGATGCCCAGCGTGACGCACGACGACGCTCCGCTGCTCGCGGACCTCATGCCGTGGTCCGTCGCACCGCCGCGGCTCGGCCGCGGGTGGCCGACGGGTCCGGACGCGGCATCCCTGAAAGCCCGCTGGGACGCCCTGCTGAAGGCCGAAGGCCCGGACCGGGAGGCCCTGTTCGAGCCGACGCGCTCCCGCACCCTGCGCTCCGCGGTCGGGCAGCTGCCGGGCCGCACCGG
>JABFXD010000857.1 GCA_013361925.1 Streptomyces sp.
CCGCGCTCCGCCCCCGTGCGGCGCATCCGGTGGAGCAGGGTCGTCAGGATGCGGGCGCCGGAGCAGCCCAGCGGATGGCCGAGGGCGATCGCGCCGCCGCTCGGGTTGACCAGCTCGGGGTCGATGCCCAGCCGGTCCACGCACGCCAGCGCCTGGGCGGCGAACGCCTCGTTGAACTCGGCCTCCTGGAGGTCGCCGACGCTCCAGTCGGCGCGGGCCAGCACCTTCTGCGTGGCGGGGACCGGCCCGATGCCCATGACGTCGGGGTGGACGCCCGCGGAGGCTCCGGCGACGTAGCGGCCGAGGGACTCCAGGCCCAGGTCGTTCAGGGCCTCCTCGCTGACCAGCAGCAGCCCCGCGGCGCCGTCGTTCATGGGCGAGGCGTTGCCCGCGGTGACGGTGCCGCCCTGCCGGAACACCGGCTTGAGACGGCCGAGTTTCTCGACGGAGGTGTCCTCGCGGATGCATTCGTCGGCGTCGACGACGACACCGTCCGGGCGTTCCACAGGCAGGAGTTCGTCGTCGAAGTGGCCGTTCTTGCGGGCCTGGGCGGCGAGTTGGTGGCTGCGCAGCGCGAACGCGTCCTGCCGGTCGCGGGAGACGCCGTAGCGGGAGGCGACCTCCTCGGCGGTCTCGCCCATGGAGAGCAGGCCGTGGAGTTCCCTCATCGCCGGGTTGACCAGCCGCCAGCCGAGGCGGGTGTCGACGGTCTCGATGCGGTGCGGGAGGGCCTCGTCGGGGCGGGGCAGTACGAAGGGGGCGCGGCTCATCGACTCGGAGCCGCCGGCGAGCACGATGTCGGCCTCGCCGGCGGCGATGGCGCGGGCGGCGGTCGTGACGGCTTCGAGGCCGGAGGCGCAGAGCCGGTTCACCGTGGCGCCCGGCACGGAGTCGGGCAGTCCGGCGAGAAGCGCGGCCATGCGGGCGACGTTGCGGTTGTCCTCGCCGGCCTGGTTGGCGGCGCCCCAGTAGACGTCGTCGATGCGCGCCGGGTCGAGGGCGGGCACGTCGGCGACGAGGCCGCGGATGACGAGGGCGGCGAGGTCGTCGGGGCGTACGGAGGACAGGGCTCCGCGCAGTTTGCCGAGGGGGGTGCGGCGGGCTGCCGCGAAGTGGACGGGGCGCACGACGGGACTCCCAGAAGGTTCGGCACTCAACAATTAATTAGCACTGCTAGTTTTCGACTATAGACCGCCCGCCGACCGCCTGGGAAGATCTCCCGGGACCTTCACCGACGCAGCTGGAGGAGACATGGCCGAGGCCCGCGAGCACACACTTCCGGGAGTCGTCGTACGGAAGTGGCCGCACCCGGCGCCCCGCTGCCTCGCACTGGTGGTGCACGGCTACGGAGAGCACATCGGCCGGTACGAGGAGCTCGCCGACGTCCTGGTGGCGGACGGCGCGGCCGTCTTCGGACCCGATCACCGGGGCCACGGGAAGTCCGCCGGCGAGCGGGTGCTGGTCGAGGACTTCGAGGACGTGGTCACCGAGGTGCACGCGGTGGCCGACCTGGCCCGCACCACTCGTCCGGGTGTACCGCTGGTCCTGATCGGCCACTCCATGGGGGGCCTGATCGCGGCCCGCTTCGCCCAGCGGTACGGCACCGAGCTGACCGCGCTCGTCCTGTCGGGGCCGGTCATCGGCGACTGGTATCTGCCCCGGCGGCTGCTCGCCCTCGACGAGATCCCGGACACGCCCATCAGTACGGCCTCGCTCTCCCGGGACCCGGCGGTGGGGGCGGCGTACGCGGCGGATCCGCTGGTGTGGCACGGGCCGATGAAGCGGCCGACGGTGGAGTCGTTCGTACGGACCCTGGAGACCGTGGCCAAGGCGGGTGACGTGGGGCGGCTGCCGCTGCTGTGGCTGCACGGCGAGGACGACCGGCTGGTGCCGCTGTCCGGCAGCCGGGCCGGGGTGGAGCGGCTCAGCGGGGGCGCGCTGACCGAGCGGATCTATCCGGGCGCCCGGCACGAGGTCTTCAACGAGACGAACCGGGCCGAGGTCTTCGCGGACCTGACACGCTTCCTGAACAGCGTGCTTCCCGGCTGATCAGCGCCCCGAACCGCCCGCTCGGGCCTGATCACCGCCGTGTTTGCGCCGGTACGCCCTGGGCACCCGCGCCGCAGGGAGCGGACGCGGTGTGCGGCCCGCGCGGGAGAGGACTCCGAGCTGTTCTCTTCCGCGGGCACGCGAGGCCCGCGCCGCGCGCTGCTCCGTACCGGCACGAACCACGCCAGAAGGAGAAGCACCGTATGACTGTGGTGAAGAGCACCCTGCCCGACGCGGCCCGCGAGGTGGCCGGAGAGGCGTTGCAGAGCACGCTCGTGGATCTGCTCGGGATCTCACTGGTCGGCAAGCAGGCGCACTGGAACATCGTGGGCCCGCGGTTCCGGTCCATCCACCTCCAGCTGGACGAGGTGGTCGCGACGGCCCGCACCTACTCCGACACGGTGGCGGAGCGCGCCGCGGCGCTCGGCCTGCCGCCCGACGGCCGGCCCGAGACGATCGCCGCCGCCTACGCGCTGCCCGGCACGAAGGAGGGCTGGCTGCGCGACGACGAGGTGGTCCGGCTGCTGGTCGAGACGCTGGAGTCGGCGATCGTCCGGCTGCGCGAGCGCATCGACGCCACCGACAAGGCCGACCCGGTCACCCAGGATCTGCTGATCGGCATCACCGCCGAACTCGAGAAGCAGCGCTGGATGTTCGAGGCCGAGAACTGGCCTCGGGACTGACCGCGTCG
>JABFXD010000753.1 GCA_013361925.1 Streptomyces sp.
CCAGGTCTCACGTCCGGCGTCCATGGAGGTCCGGGAGCCGCTCCGGAGGTCCTTGGACGTTCGGCGCCGGCCGGGGCGGGGAGCCGCTCCCGCCCTGCCGACACCCACTAATGTGCCCGACGCGTGTTAAGCGAGTGCTGCGCGGACGTGACACGCTCGTACCACTTCCGCTAAGTCCACCGATTCGGTAGGCAAACGCAAGTTCGCCCACCGACCCGGCGGTTCACCGCAGGTTCACCGCCGGTTCCCCTCTTTCGCCGTTACTTCCCGCCCTTGGCGAGGAAGGCCAGCAGGTCCTGGCGGCTGATGACGCCCTTGGGCTTGCCCTCGACCAGGACGATCGCCGCGTCGGCCGAACCCAGCACCGACATCAGGTCGCCGACCGGCTCGCCGGAGCCGACCTGCGGGAGCGGGGCCGACATGTGCTTCTCCAGCGGGTCCTCCAGGGAGGCCCGCTGGGCGAACAGCGCGTCCAGCAGCTCGCGTTCGACGACCGAGCCGACGACCTCCGCCGCCATGACGTCGGGGTGGCCGGCGCCCGGCTTCACGATCGGCATCTGCGAGACGCCGTACTCGCGCAGCACCTCGATGGCCTGGCCGACCGTCTCGTCCGGGTGCATGTGGACGAGGGAGGGGATGGCGCCGTGCTCCTTGTCGTTGAGGACGTCACCGACGCGGGCGGACGGGCCCTCGTCCTCCAGGAAGCCGTAGTCCGCCATCCACTCGTCGTTGAAGATCTTCGAGAGGTAGCCGCGACCGCTGTCGGGAAGGAGGACGACGACCACGTCGTCCGGGCCCAGGCGCTCCGCGACGCGCAGGGCCGCGACGACCGCCATGCCGCAGGAGCCGCCGACCAGGAGGCCCTCCTCCTTGGCGAGGCGGCGGGTCATCTGGAAGGAGTCCTTGTCGGACACGGCGACGATCTCGTCGGCGACGGTCCGGTCGTAGGCGGTCGGCCAGAAGTCCTCACCGACGCCCTCGACGAGGTACGGCCGCCCGGAGCCGCCGGAGTACACCGAGCCCTCGGGGTCGGCGCCGACGACCTTGACCTTGCCGTCGCTGGCGTCCTTCAGATAGCGGCCGGTGCCGGAGATCGTGCCGCCGGTGCCGACGCCCGCCACGAAGTGGGTGATCCGCCCCTCCGTCTGCTCCCACAGCTCGGGGCCGGTGGAGTGGTAGTGGGAGAGCGGGTTGTTGGGGTTGGAGTACTGGTCGGGCTTCCACGCGCCCGGCGTCTCACGGACGAGGCGGTCGGAGACGTTGTAGTACGAGTCCGGGTGCTCGGGGTCGACGGCGGTCGGGCAGACGACCACCTCGGCGCCGTAGGCCCGCAGGACGTTGATCTTGTCCGTGCTCACCTTGTCGGGGCACACGAAGATGCACTTGTACCCCTTCTGCTGCGCGACGATGGCGAGCCCGACGCCGGTGTTGCCGCTGGTCGGCTCGACGATCGTGCCCCCCGGCTTGAGCGCGCCGCTCTCCTCCGCCGCCTCGATCATGCGCAGCGCGATGCGGTCCTTCACGGACCCACCGGGGTTGAAGTACTCCACCTTGGCCAGGACGGTCGCCTGGATGCCCTGGGTGACGTTGTTGAGCCGCACCAGCGGGGTGTTGCCGACGAGGCTGATCATCGAGTCGTGGAATTGCACCGTTGTCTCCGGATGCTGCAAAAGATGTGGTCGTGGTGGTTCCGCCAGCCTACGGCCCCTTGGCGGTTGTTCACTCCTCGTTGCGATTGGGCGACGGTCCGTACGGGGCAAGGAGTGGATGTACGGCAACGAGGAGGTGGCGGCGACGCATGACGAGCATGTCGAGGGCGAGGGTGGCCCGGCGGATCGCGGCAGGCGCGGCGTACGGCGGCGGCGGGATCGGTCTGGTCGGCGCGGCGGCCGTGGGTCTGCTGCTGGCCGAGGTGCGGCTGGCCAAACGGCAGGTGGGCAACGGCAACGGCACATCGCCGCACGTGCCCAACGCGCAGGGCCTGTACGGCCTCTCCTACTCCGTCCGCGGTGAACCGCCGCTCAGGCTGACCATGCTGGGCGACTCCACGGCCGCGGGCCAGGGCGTGCACCGCTCGGGGCAGACGCCGGGCGCGCTGCTGGCCTCGGGGCTCGCCGCGGTGGCCGAGCGGCCGGTGGACCTGCACAACGTGGCGCTGCCGGGCGCCCGCTCGGACGACCTGGACCGGCAGGTGGCCCTGGTCCTCGCGGACCCCGGGCGGCTGCCCGACGTCTGCGTGATCATGATCGGCGCGAACGACGTCACCCACCGGATGCCGCCGACCCGTTCCGTGCGCCATCTGTCCACGGCGGTACGGCGGCTGCGCACGGCCGGCGCGGAGGTCGTGGTCGGCACCTGTCCCGACCTCGGCACGGTGGAGCAGGTCCAGCAGCCCCTGCGCTGGCTGGCGCGGCGGGCCTCCCGTCAGCTGGCGGCCGCCCAGACGATCGGCACGGTCGAGCAGGGCGGCCGCACGGTGTCGCTGGGCGACCTGCTGGGCCCGGAGTTCGCGGCGAACCCGCGGGAGCTGTTCGGGCCGGACAACTACCACCCCTCGGCGGAGGGGTACGCGACCGCGGCGATGGCGGTGCTGCCGACGGTGTGCGCGGCCCTGGGGCTGTGGCCGGCGGAGGAGGAGCGTCCGGACGTCAGCCGCCGCGAGGGCTTCCTGCCGGTGGCGCGGGCCGCGGCGGAGGCCGTGGCGGAGCCGGGTACGGAGGTGACGGCGGCGATGCCGAC
>JABFXD010000500.1 GCA_013361925.1 Streptomyces sp.
GCCGAGCTGGAGATGAACTCCTTGCGCGGCGCCACGTCATTGCCCATCAGCAGGTCGAAGACCTGCTCGGCGGCCTCCAGGTCGGAGAGGTTCACCCGGCGAAGGGTGCGGTGGCGCGGGTCCATGGTCGTCTCCGCCAGCTGGTCGGCGTCCATCTCGCCGAGACCCTTGTACCGCTGGATGGAGTCCTTGTACCGGACACCCTTGCTCTGGAACTCCATGAGCTTGTCGCGCAGCTCACGGTCCGAGTACGTGTAGACGTACTTGTCCTGCCCCTTCTTGGGCTGGACCAGCTCGATGCGGTGCAACGGCGGCACCGCCGCGAAGACACGCCCCGCCTCGATCATCGGCCGCATGTAGCGCTGGAACAGCGTCAGCAGCAGCGTCCGGATGTGGGAGCCGTCCACATCGGCGTCGGTCATCATGATGATCTTGCCGTAGCGGGCCGCGTCGATGTCGAAGGTCCGGCCCGACCCCGCTCCTATGACCTGGATGATCGCGCCGCACTCGGCGTTCTTGAGCATGTCGGTCACGGACGACTTCTGGACGTTGAGGATCTTGCCGCGGATCGGCAGCAGTGCCTGGAACTCGGAGTTCCGGGCCAGCTTCGCCGTACCGAGCGCGGAGTCTCCCTCGACGATGAACAGCTCGCTGCGGTCGACGTCGTCGCTGCGGCAGTCGGCCAGCTTGGCGGGCAGCGACGAGGACTCCAGGGCCGTCTTCCGGCGCTGCGCGTCCTTGTGCTGACGGGCCGCGATGCGCGTCCGGGCGGCGGCGACGACCTTCTCCATGACGACCCGGGCCTGCGCCGCGGCGTCCCGCTTGGTGGAGGTCAGGAACGCCTTGAGCTCCTTGGAGATCACGGTGTTCACGATGCGCCGGGCCGCGGACGTACCGAGGACTTCCTTGGTCTGGCCCTCGAACTGCGGCTCGGCCAGGCGGACCGTCACGACCGCCGTGAGGCCTTCCAGGGCGTCGTCCTTGGCGATGTCGTCCTCGGCGACACGCAGCAGCTTCTTGGCGCGCAGCACCTCGAGCATGGTGCTCGTCACCGCGGTCTCGAAGCCCGCGACGTGGGTGCCGCCCTTGGGCGTGGCGATGATGTTCACGAACGACTTCAGGGTCGTGTCGTATCCCGTGCCCCAGCGCAGCGCGACATCGACGTCGAGCTCCCGGGTGACCTGGGTCGGCGTCATCTGACCGTGCTCGTCAAGGACGGGGACGGTCTCCCTGAACGTGCCCTGGCCCGAGAAGCGGAGGATGTCGCAGACCGGCTTGTCGGTGGCCAGGTACTCGCAGAACTCGCTGATACCGCCGTCGAAGCGGAAGGACTCCTCGCCCTTGCTGCCACCCTCGCCGAGGCCGAACTCGTCGCGTACGACGATGGTGAGGCCCGGGACGAGGAACGCGGTCTGACGGGCGCGCTGGTGGAGGTGCTCCAGGGAGAGCTTGGCGTCCTTGAGGAAGATCTGCCGGTCGGCCCAGTACCGCACGCGTGTGCCGGTGCGGGTCTTGGGGATCTTCTTGGCCTTGCGCAGGCCACTCGTGGCGTCGAACTTCGCGTCCGGCCCGGCGCCGGCGAAGGCGCCGGGGACACCGCGCCGGAAGCTGACCGCGTGGGTGTGCCCGCTACGGTCGACCTCGACGTCCAGTCGCGCGGACAGGGCGTTCACCACGGAGGCGCCCACGCCGTGCAGACCGCCGGAGGCCGCATAGGAGCCGCCTCCGAACTTGCCGCCGGCGTGCAGCTTGGTCATGACGACCTCGACGCCGGACAGGCCGGTCTTGGGTTCGACGTCGACCGGGATGCCCCGGCCGTTGTCCCTGACCTCCACCGACCCGTCGTCGTGGAGGATGACCTCGATGTGGTCGCAGTAGCCCCCGAGGGCCTCGTCCACGGAGTTGTCGATGATCTCCCACAGGCAGTGCATCAGGCCACGACTGTCGGTCGAGCCGATGTACATGCCCGGGCGCTTGCGCACGGCCTCGAGCCCCTCGAGGACGAGGAGGTGCCGCGCGGTGTAGTTGGAACCGTCCCGGTCTGCTCCTGCCAGCAGCGCTGTGGACGGCACGGACGTCTCGGCGGTCACGCGGTTCGCTCCTCGCTGAATTTCAGGTGTGGCCCTTGTGGGTAAGGGCGCGGCCTCGGCCGCCGTCAAGAGGGTACCGAGGCCTGGTAGAGCCGTTGTAACGCCACCCTCACCCTGAACTCACACTAGTCCAGAGTCGCATGCATGTTCGATCCCTCGTTGGAGTGAAGTACATATCACGTTCCCTTCGGGGCATGAACCATTTAGGCTCCGGGCACGTCCTCATGAACAACCGGCAACCCAGCCGGGAGGACAGACATCGACAGACAGCGCGAACCCGTAAGACACATGGACACGCAATACGGCACATTCGCCGCCAACCGGCAGCAGACGGCCGGCCTCGAAAGATTTTTTCGAGGAGAAGCCCCGAGCGGGAACGTTTTCGGGCTGGTTGGATGTTGACCCTGGTACGACAGCTCGTCGAGCTAGAGAAGAGGCGACGTGACTACTGTTCTGACCCCCGCGAGCCCGTTGACGGCCGCCGATCGCTGCGACCGCTGCGGCGCCCAGGCATACCTGCGCGTCGTCTTGCTCAGCGGCGGTGAACTGCTCTTCTGCGCCCACCACGGTCGCAAGTTCGAGCCGGAACTCAAGAAGATCGCCGCTGAGATACAGGACGAGACGGAGCGGCTGACGACCGCTCCGG
>JABFXD010000319.1 GCA_013361925.1 Streptomyces sp.
CGTGAGTGCATTCCCTGAAGGGACACCAGGAGCCATGCGCAGCATCCGAGCCGCGGCCGTAGGCGCCGTCACCATGTCTCTCGCCCTGGCCGCATCGGCCTGCGGAGGCGGTTCGTCGACCGAGGGCGGGTCCAACGACTCGCCCAAGACGCTCACCTACTGGGCCTCCAACCAGGGGGCGAGCGTCGAGATCGACAAGAAGGTCCTCCAGCCGGAACTCGACAAGTTCAAGAAGCAGACCGGCATCGAGGTGAAGGTGGAGGTGGTGCCCTGGTCGGACCTGCTCAACCGCATCCTCACGGCGACGACCTCGGGCCAGGGCCCCGACGTCCTCAACATCGGCAACACCTGGAGCGCCTCCCTCCAGGCCACCGGCGCGCTGCTGCCGTGGGACGCGAAGAACTTCGCGGCGATCGGCGGCAAGGACCGCTTCGTCGACTCCGCGCTCGGCTCCACCGGCGCCGAGGGCAAGGACCCGGCCGCGGTGCCGCTGTACTCGATGGCGTACGCGCTCTACTACAACAAGAAGATGTTCGCCGACGCGGGCATATCCCAACCGCCCGCCACCTGGGCCGAGTTCGTCGAGGACGGCAAGAAGCTGTCCAAGGGCGGCAAGTGGGCGCTCGGCGTGGAGGGCGCCAACCCGTCGGAGAACATCCACCACGCGGTCGTCTTCGCCAAGCAGCACGGCGGCGACTTCTTCACCGCCGACGGCAAGCCCGACTTCACCAACGACGGGGCGGTCGCCGGCGTCAAGGAGTTCGTCGACCTGATGGCCAAGGACAAGGTCATCGCGCCGGGCAACGCCGAGTACGCGCAGAACCAGTCGGTGAGCGACTTCGCCAAGGGCAAGACCGCGATGCTGCTGTGGCAGTCGGCGTCCGCGAACCTCAAGTCCCAGGGCATGAGCGAGGACTCCTTCGGTATCGCCCCGGTGCCCGTGCAGTCCGGCACCCCCGGTACCGGTACCGGTGTCAACTCGATGGTGATGGGCATCAACCTGGCCGTCTTCAAGAACTCCGACAACCTCGACGGCGCCAAGAAGTTCGTGAAGTTCATGACGAGCGACGCCGAACAGAAGATCCTCAACACCGCCTACAGCTCCATCCCGCCGGTGAAGGGCGCCCAGTCCGACGCGGCGTTCAACACCGCCGCCAACGGCGTCCTCAAGGACACCCTCGCCACCAGCGCGGTCGCGGCCCCGCAGGTCGCCGACGAGTCCCAGTTCGAGACGGCGGTCGGTACGGCCATCAAGGGCCTGTTCGCCGACGCGGCCGCCGGTCGCGCGGTGACCACCGAGTCGGTGAAGGCGGCCCTGGAGAAGGCCCAGGCGCAGATGCCGGCGGCGTGACCCCGATGACCAGCACTGTCGAACTCCCGGTGAGCAAGGGGGAGTCGGGCGAGACGGCGGCGCGTGGACCGCGCCGCCGCGCTCCCGGCCGGATCCGCCGCGTCGGACTGCCCTATCTGCTCCTTCTGCCCGCCCTGATCCTCGAACTCCTCGTCCATCTCGTGCCGATGGTCATCGGCATCGTGATGAGCTTCAAGCAACTCACGCAGTTCTACATCCGCGACTGGGGCGCCGCCCCCTGGGCCGGCCTCGACAACTTCCGGGTGTCGGTGGACTTCGACGCCCCCGTCGGCGAGGCCCTGCTGCACTCCTTCCTCGTCACGATCGCCTTCACCCTGCTGTCGGTCGGCCTGTGCTGGCTGATCGGCACGACCGCCGCGATCTGCATGCAGGACACCTTCCGCGGCCGGGGCCTGCTGCGCGCCCTGTTCCTGGTGCCGTACGCCCTGCCGGTCTACGCGGCCGTCATCACCTGGGTGTTCATGTTCCAGCACGACAACGGCCTGGTGAACCACGTCCTGCACGACCAGCTCGGCGTCACCGACAAGCCGTCCTTCTGGCTCATCGGCGACAACAGCTTCATCGCCCTGCTCGTCGTGTCCGTGTGGAAGGGCTGGCCGTTCGCCTTCCTCATCGTCATGGCCGGACTCCAGAACATCCCGAGGGAGTTGTACGAGGCGGCGGCCCTCGACGGCGCCGGAATGTGGCAGCAGATCCGCCGCATCACCCTGCCGTCGCTGAGCGCCGTCAACCAGGTGCTGATCCTGGTGCTGTTCCTGTGGACGTTCAACGACTTCAACACGCCGTACGTCCTGTTCGGCAAGTCGGCGCCGGAGGCCGCGGACCTCATCTCCGTCCACATCTACCAGGCCTCCTTCGTCACCTGGAACTTCGGCACCGGCTCCGCCATGTCCGTGCTCCTGCTGCTGTTCCTGCTCCTCGTGACGGGCGTGTACCTCGCCGTCACCTCGCGCGGACGGAGGGCGTCGCGTGCCTAGTCCCGGTTCTCCGATGGCCCCACCGAAGTCCTTCCTGTGGACCCGGCGTGTCTTCCTCACCCTGCTCGCCGGCTTCGTCCTGCTGCCGGTGTACGTGATGATCTCCAGCTCGCTGAAGCCGCTGGCGGACGTCACCGGCAAGTTCCGCTGGATTCCGAGTGAGGTGACCTTCCAGCCGTACATCGACATCTGGTCGACGGTCCCGCTCGCCCGGTACTTCGTGAACTCCCTCATCGTGGCGAGCGCGGCAGCCGTCTGCTCGGTGGTGATCGCCGTCTTCTCGGCCTACGCCGTGAGCCGCTACGACTTCCGCGGCAAGCGCGTCTTCACGGTCACCGTCCTGTCGACGCAGATGTTCCCCGGCATCCTCTTCCTGCTCCCGCTGTTCCTGATCTACGTCAACATCGGCAACGCCACCGGCATCGCCCTGTTCGGCTCGCGCGGCGGGCTGATCCTGACGTACCTCACCTTCTCGCTGCCGTTCTCGATCTGGATGCTGATCGGGTACTTCGACTCGGTGCCGCGCGACCTGGACGAGGCGGCGCTGGTGGACGGCTGCGGGCCGCTCGGCGCGCTCTTCCGGGTCGTCGTGCCCGCCGCGATCCCCGGGATCGTCGCCGTCACCGTCTACGCGTTCATGACGGCCTGGGGCGAGGTGCTGTTCGCGTCGGTGATGACCAACGACACCACCCGCACCCTCGCCGTCGGCCTCCAGGGCTACTCCACGCTCTACGACGTGTACTGGAACCAGATCATGGCGGCCTCGCTGGTCGTGAGCGTCCCGGTGGTGGCCGGCTTCCTGCTCCTCCAGCGCTATCTCGTCGCCGGTCTGACGGCGGGCGCCGTCAAGTGACCATTCCTGAAAGGACTTACGTGACCATCGATCTCGCCGCACTCCCGCACGACTTCCTGTGGGGCACGGCCACAGCCGCCTACCAGATCGAGGGAGCCGTGGCGGAGGACGGCCGTGCGCCGTCGATCTGGGACACCTTCTCCCATACCCCGGGAAAGGTGGCGGGCGGCGACACCGGCGACATCGCCTGCGATCATTACCACCGCTGGCGCGAGGACATCGAGCTGATGCGCCGACTCGGGGTCGACGCCTACCGGTTGTCCGTCGCCTGGCCGCGAGTCGTGCCCGGCGGTGACGGCCCGGTCAACCCCAAGGGCCTCGCCTTCTACGACGAGTTGATCGACGGTCTGCTGGCGGCCGGCATCACCCCCTCCGTCACCCTCTACCACTGGGACCTGCCCCAGGCGCTCCAGGACCGCGGCGGCTGGCCCGCACGCGACACCGCCGAGCACTTCGCCGCGTACGCCTCGGTCGTGGCCGAGCGGCTGGGTGACCGGGTGCACCACTGGACCACCCTCAACGAGCCCCTGTGCTCGGCGTGGATCGGCCACCTGGAAGGGACCATGGCCCCCGGCTGGACGGACCTGACGGCGGCGGTCCGGGCCTCCTGCCATCTGCTCCTCGGCCACGGCCTCGCCGTACAGGCCATCCGCGCGGCAGCCCCCGGCGCCCAGATCGGCATCGTCAACAACCTCTCCACCGTGCACCCCGCCACCGACCGCCCGGAGGACCTGCGAGCCGCCCGCCGCATGGACGGCCACACCAACCGCTGGTGGCTGGACCCGATCCACGGCCGCGGCTTCCCGGTGGACATGCAGGAGGTGTACGGCGTCGAACTCCCTTTGAAGCCCGGAGACTTGGAGACCATCGCCGCCCCGCTCGACTGGCTCGGCCTGAACTACTACTTCCCGCAGACCGTCGCCGACGACCCCGACGGCCCGGCCCCGCACGTCCGTTCCGTCCGCCGTACCGGCGTCCCGCGCACCGGCATGGACTGGGAGATCGACGCGAGCGGCATCGAGACCCTGCTCCTGCGCCTCACCGAGGAGTACGGCGCCCAGCGGCTGTACGTCACCGAGAACGGCTCCGCCTACCCGGACGTCGTACGCCCCGACGGCACGGTCGACGACCCCGAGCGGCAGGACTACCTGACCCGGCACCTCGCCGCCTGCGCCTCGGCGGCCCGCAAGGGCGCCCCCCTGGCCGGGTACTTCGCCTGGTCCCTGCTCGACAACTTCGAGTGGGCCTACGGCTACGACAAGCGCTTCGGGCTCGTCCACGTCGACTACCGCACCCAGACCCGCACGATCAAGGGCTCCGGGCACCGGTACGCGGAGATCATCCGGGCGCACCGGGGGAGGGAGCGGAACGCGGCGTAGGGGGGGCGACATGATCGACCGGGCGCCCGAGAACGGGCGCTCGCCGAGCTGAGGGCCGTTGTCAGTGGTGCCTGCCATGATCCGGGGCATGCTCTACGACGACTTGGCGCGGGCGTTGGCCGACGCGGCCTTCGAACTGGATGTCCGGTCCGCCGACCTGGCCCAGCTCACCGACGAACAGCTCGGTGAGCTGCTCCCGGCGGCCCACCGGGTGGACCACATCGAGGCCACGCCCGCGACCTCGCGGGCGGCCCTGGCGGTCCGCCACGCGGCCGACGAGCGGCGACCGCGCGCCACCCCCGACGCCTGCCACCGGTTGTTCGAGGCGCTCGCCGAGCGGAGCCGGAACAGCGACTTCGGGGTCGATCTCCTGCCGGGCGTGGCGGCGCTGGCGCGCTGCACGGACCCCTGGCCCGATCTGTCAGGTCCCGCCCGCGCCCTGACCGAGAGCCTCTTGGAGAGGAAGAGCGTCGCGCACCCCTACGCGCTCTTCCTGGTGGCCGGACTCGGCGACGACGACACACAGCGCGCGGTCGCGGAGCGGCTCGGGGAGGGACCCGTCGCCCAGGCGGAGATCGACGTGCTCACCGGGTTCACCCCGGCCGAGCTGCTCGTGATGACCGAGCTCGACCTGGTCAACACGTACGTCGAGCCGGAGTCCACCCCCGAGGTGTGGCGGAGGCTGGCCGACCTTCCGGCCTACGTCGACTTCGCCCGGCGCGCGCTGGAAGCGGCGGCCGACCGGGCCGACGGGATCGGGTCCGGCGAGATTCCGTACCGCTCCGACAAGGCGTTCACGGCCCGGGAGGTCGCCGTGCTCGGCCAGGCCGCGCGGGTGGCACTGCTGCGGGACGAGGACTGGCTGCCGGACGTGTACGGGCGACTGCTGCCCGGCGTCGCGGTCGCGCCGACGCCCGCGAGGACGGTGCCGTCGCAGGCGCTCCTGTACGAACTGGTCCGCGCGGCCAAGGAGTTCCCCACCCCGGAGGCGGTCACCGCGATCCGCACCGCCCGCTCGGTCACCCGGCACGCGGGCGTGCCCAAGCAGCTCGACAAGCTGCTGAAGAAGGTGGAGGCGGCGCTGGCCCAGCGCACGGAGGTGGCCCTGCGCCTGCCGAGACTGGGCTTCGACGAGTCGGGAGTCCTGCGCAGACCGGCGGGCGACGGCTGCACGGCCGTCGTCACGGTCACGGTCACCGGGACCGCCGAGCTGACGTGGGAGAAGGACGGCCGTCCGCTGCGCGGGGTCCCGGCGCCGGTCCGCCGCGACCACGGGGACCTGGTGAAGGAGCTGCGGGACCTGGTCAAGCGCGTGGACCTCCAACTGGCCACGCTGGCACGGGCCCTGGAGGGCGGTCTGCCGGTCGACACCGTCCACCGCTTCGACCGGTGGCGGACGGAGCTGGCCGAACACCCGCTCGCCCGGTCCGTAGTGGGGAGACTGATCTGGGAGATCGAGACGGCCCCCGGCGCGTGGCGGACCGTCCTTCCGGCGACGGAGGACTTCCCCGACGCCCCTGACGACGCCCCGGTCCGCCTGTGGCATCCGATCCGCGCCGACGCCGAGACCGTACGGGCGTGGCGGGACCGGCTGGTGGACGGGCAGCTGGGCCAGCCGTTCAAGCAGGCGTTCCGGGAGATCTACCGGCTCACCCCGGCCGAGGAGGAGACCCGGCTGCACTCCCACCGCTTCGCCGCGCACCTCGTCCACTACCGCAGGATGCGCGGGCTGTTCCGGGCGCGGGGCTGGACGAGCCGTCTGCTCGGTCCGTGGGACGGCGGCGACGGGGACGAGGCGACGCGGACGCTGGTCGCGGACGGTTGGCGGGCCCGCTTCTCGCATGCCTTCGTGGACTGGGCGGACGACGACCCGGTCGCCTCGACGGACCGGGTCCGCTTCGACCAACGGGTGGACGGCCGTTGGCAGGAAGCCCCGCTGGTCGAGGTGCCCCCGCTGGTCTTCAGCGAGGCCATGCGCGACGTCGACCTCTTCGTCGGCGTCACCTCCATCGCCGCCGACCCCGACTGGAGCGAACAGGGCCCGGCCCGCGCCTACTGGGAGCGCGCCGGCTTCGCCGACCTCACCGAGACCGCCGAGGCCCGCCGCGACGCCCTCTCCCGCGTCCTGCCCCGCCTCAAGATCGCCGACCGCTGCACCCTGCACGACCGCTTCCTCGTCGTCCGTGGCGATCTGCGCACGTACCGCATCCACCTCGGCTCGGCCAACATCCTGATGGACCCCGACGACTCCTACCTGTGCATCGTCCCGTCCCGCGCCAGGACCCCCGCCGCCAAGATATTTCTGCCGTTCGAGGACGACCGTCTCTCGCTGATCCTCAGCAAGGCGATGCTGCTGGCCGCGGACAGCGAGATCAGTGACGGCTCCATCCGGGCCCAGATAGCCGGGGGAGTCCGACAGCCGCGTTTTTGAAAATGGATGTCATGTCGATAGGTTGTGGGGGTGCTCCCGACCACTGTCGAATCACCCCGTGATCAAGCGTTTCCACTAATGCATATGATGCGCAAGTGCATGACTACAGCATCAGGGCCGCGGGCCCGGACGACCTGGACGGTGTGCGGGCCGTGATGCTCGACACCGTCTACCGCGACTTCGGCACCGGGTACGTGCCCCGTTGGCACGGCGACATCATCGACCCGGCCGCCGCCTATCTGACCCCGTCGCGGCACACCCTCCTCGTCGCGACCGACCCGGACGGCGAGGTCGTCGCCACCGGCGCCCTCGACGCGCGCGGCCCCGCCCACCCGCCGAACCCCCGCCATGTCGCCGAGCGTTACCCCTCCGGGGAGACCGCCCAGGTGCGCCGGATCTACGTCCGCCCCGAGCACCGCCGACGCGGCCTCGCCCGACGGCTGGTCGCCGAACTGCTGGCGTTCGCCGCGGCCGACGGCGCCTACCGCGCCGTATATCTGCACACCGATCCGTCCGTTCCCGGCGCCGAGGCGTTCTGGCGGTCGCTCGGCAAGCTCGTGCACGACGAGCGCGACGACCCGGACGGCGGCAACGGCGTCCTGCACTTCGAACTTCCGATGGGACGGTGACCGGCCGATGCGCCGCCTCCGACTGCTCTGCGCGTTCCTCCTCACCCCGGTCCTGAGCGGCTGCTTCGCCTCCGAGGGCGCCGACGGCTCGGCCGACGACACGGACGACGGCTCCCGGCTGCGGGTCGCCCTCGCCTTCCCGCCCGCCGAGAACCTCTCGCCGTACGGCGCCGACGCCACGATCCTCAGCCGCCTCGGCGTCACCGAGGGCCTGACCGCCCTCGACGCCAACGGTGCCGCGGCCCCCGCGCTCGCCTCGTCCTGGCGGCGCGAGAACGACCGCACCTGGCTCTTCACCCTGCGCGAGGCCGACTTCCAGGACGGCACCGAGGTCACCCCGGCCGCCGTCGCCGCCTCCCTCACCCACGCCACCGAGGCCAAGCCGGCCCCGGCCGCCCTCGCCGGCGTGACCCTCACCGCGAAGGCCGAGGGGAGCGCCGGCGTACGGGTCACCACGAAGGACCCCGACCCCGTCCTGCCGCTGCGCCTGTCCAGCCCGAGCCTCGCCGTCCTCTCCGCGAGGGCCTACGCCGAGGAGGACGGCGTCGACCCGGTCGGCCACGCCACCGGACCCTTCGAACTCACCAAGGTCATGGGCGCCACCGCCGCCACCCTCGACCGCTTCGCCGACTACTGGGGCGGCCGGGCCCAGGCCGCCGGGATCGACGTCAAGTTCGTCTCCGACGGCACCGCCCGCGCCAACGCCCTGCGCACCGGCCAGGTCGACCTCGCCGAGGCGATACCCGTCGCCCAGGCCGCGACCCTCGACAAGGGCCTGCGCAAGGCGACCGCCACGACCCGCACCACCAGCCTGCTGCTCAACACCGAGTCCGGGCCCTTCGAGAACGCCGGCCGGCGGGCCGCCGCCCGTCAGGCCGTCGACACCGCCGTGTTCGCCAAGGACGTGTACGAGGGATACGCGGACGCCGGCACCGGCATCTACGGACCCGCCGTCACCTGGGCCGAGGGCAAGCGGACCGCACCGGGCGGACGTCCGCGGGCCGCCGACGCCGAAGGGACCGCGATCACCCTCGCCACCTACGACAACCGGCCCGAACTCCCCGAGGTCGCCCAGGTGTTGAAGCAGCAACTGGAGAAGGCCGGATTCCGCGTCGACCTGGAGGTGCGCGAGTACGCACGGCTCGAAACCGACGCGCTGGACGGGAAGTTCGACGCGTTCGTCCTCGCCCGCAACACCCTCGTCGACACCGGCGACCCCGTCTCCGTGCTCGCCAGTGACTACACCTGCGACGGCGGCTACAACATCGCCCAACTCTGCGACCAGAGCGTGGACAAGGCCGTCGCCAGGGCCGAGGGCCTCGCCGACACCGACGCACGGCAGGACGCGGCCATGGCCGCCGAGGCGCGGATCCTGGGCACCGACGCCGTCGTCCCCCTGGTCCACCAGCGGATCATCACCGGCGTCGGCACCGGCGTGCGCGGCGCGCTCCTCGACCCCTACGAGCGCACGCTCGTCGGCACCGGCACCCGGCGCTGACGCATGCGCAACCGAGCGGCCGCGCTGCTGTGGCGGGCCGGGATCGCCGCCGCCCTGGTGTGCGCGATCGGCCTGCTGCCCTGGCTGACCCGCACCGACCCGGCCCTGACCGTGCTCAAGGCACGCTCGGCCGAACGCGATCCCGACCCCGCGGTACTCGCCGCCATCCGCGACGAACTCGGCCTGGACGCGGGCCCGTTCCGTCTCCTCGGAGAGTGGCTGGGCGGGCTGTGGCGCGGGGACGCGGGACGGTCGTGGATCTCCGGCGACGCGGTCACGCCCGCAGTGCTCCAGGCACTGGGCGCCTCGCTGCTGCTGATGGCGGTGGCCCTCCTGGTCGCCGCCGTCACCGTCGCGCTGATCTGTGCGCGCACGCTGTGGCTGGGCGCGCACCGGCGGCTCGGCGGACGCCGCGCCGGTGGCAGCGGCTCCGCGGTCCTGGCCGCGCTGCCCGAGTTCCTCACCGCGTCCGTGCTCGCGACCGTCGTAGGCGTCCAACTCGGCTGGCTGCCCGCCCTCGGCTGGTACGGGCCCCGCTGGACGATCCTCCCCGCCCTCGCCCTCGGCCTGCCCGCGGGCGCGGTGCTCGGCCGGCTCCTCGACGACCTGCTGCCCGGCGCCTTCGCCGAACCCTGGGCGCTGGCCGCCGCCGCACGCGGAGTGCCGGGTCGATCCGTCGCCCGGCAGGCCGTCCGCCGCTGTCTGCCCGGACTCCTGCCCAACACCGGCCTGTTCGCGGTGGGCCTGACCGGCGGCGCGGTCGCCGTGGAGCAGATCTTCGACATCCCCGGCCTCGGCCGCACCACCCTCCAGGCGGCCCTCGCCCAGGACCTCCCCGTCCTCCAGGCCGGCACCCTCGCCCTCGTCCTGCTCGCGGCCGCCGCGGCGGGCCTCGCCGCCCTCGCCGGCCGCCTCCTCATCGGCCCCGCCCTGCGCGACGGCGCCCTGCCGTCCCTGCACGGCCCGAAACCCCCGGCCCGCACCCTCCAGCCCCTCGCGTACGGCGGGCTCCTCGCGCTCGTCATCGCCCTCGGCCTGCCCCGCGACCCGCTCGCCCTCGACACCGGCGAGCGCCTCCGACCCCCGTCCCTCCAGCACCCGTTCGGCACCGACGGACTCGGCCGGGACCTTCTCGCCCGTGTCGGCCACGGCGCCCTCGACACCCTGCTGCTCGCCCTCGCGATCAGCGCCGCCGCGCTGCTGACCGGCGTCCTGCTGGGCCTGCTGCCCCGCGTCTCGGGGCCCCTCGTGGACACGATCGTCGCCCTGCCCCCGGTCCTCGTCGCCCTCCTCGTCACCGCCGTCGTCGGCGGCGGATCCGCCACCCCCGCCCTCGCCGTCGGCGCCGTCGCCTGGGCACCCCTGGCCGCCCACACCTCCGCACTCCTGCGCCAGGAACGCGCAGCGCTCCACATCACCGCCACCCGCGGCCTGGGCGCCGGGCGTCGGTATCTGCTGCGGCACGAACTCCTGCCCGCCGTGCTGCCGCCCGTCACCCGCCACGCCCTGCTGCGGCTGCCCGGCATCGCCCTCGCCCTCGCCTCGCTCGCCTTCCTCGGCCTGGGCGCCCAGCCGCCCACCCCGGAGTGGGGCCTGCTGCTCGCCGAGAACCAGCCCTACGCCGAGCGCGCCCCCTGGGCCGTCCTCGCCCCGGCCGCGGCCCTCGCCCTGCTGGGCGCGCTGGCGGTGACCGCGGCGGGCGGCGTGCGGATGCCCCGACGCAAGCCGCGCCAGTCGGCGGCGGTACCTGAACAGCAGCCGCGTACAAGGGAATCGAAGGAACTGGCAGGAGTCCGATGAGCGGCCTGTCGATCGGTGTCCGCAGGGCGCCGGACCGCACCGACCGCCTCTCCCCTCTTCTCCGCCTGCTGATCCTCACCCAACTCGCCTTCAACATCGGCTTCTTCGCCGTGCTGCCCTTCCTCTCCGAGCACCTCGGGCAGGCGGTGGGGATGGCGGGCTGGCTGGTCGGGTTCGTGCTGGGGCTGCGGACCTTCAGCCAGCAGGGGCTGTTCGTGGTGGGCGGGGCGCTGGCCGACCGGTACGGCATCCGGCCCGTCGTCCTGGCCGGCTGCGCGCTGCGGATCGCCGGGTTCGCCTGGCTCGGGTACGCGACGCGGACCTGGGAGGTCATCGGTGCCGTCCTGCTGATCGGGTTCGCCGCCGCGCTGTTCTCACCGGCGGTCGAGTCCGAGGTCGCCCGGCAGGCGGTGGTCCACGAGGAAGCCACCGGCATCTCGCGCACCCGCGTCCTCGCGCTGTTCACGGTGGCGGGCCAAGCGGGCGCGTTCGTGGGGCCGTTGCTCGGCGCGCTGCTGCTGGCGGTGGACTTCCGGACCGTGTGCCTGGCGGGCGCCGGCGTCTTC
>JABFXD010000492.1 GCA_013361925.1 Streptomyces sp.
CGCACTCGCCCATCGCCTCCTCGGGCCTTCCCCGGCCGACCGGCTCGCCGCCATGGAGGAGCGCACCGAACAGCTCCTGGAGCGCACTCGTATCGCCCGTGAACTGCACGACTCCATCGGTCACGCCCTGACGGTCGCCGTCGTCCAGGCGGGCGCCGCGCGCGCAGCGGGCGATCCCGCGTTCACGGACCGCGCCCTGGACGCCATCGAGGAGACCGGCCGGGCCGCCCTGGAGGACCTGGAGCGCGTCCTCGGTGTCCTGCGTGAGTCGGATCGCCCGGTCAGCTCCCGGCCCACGCTCACCGACGCCGACCGGCTGCTGGAGTCCGCGCGGGCGTCGGGCGCGAAGGTCGACGTCGACATGACCGGCCCCCTCGACACCGTCCCCGGGCCGGTCTCCCGCGAGGGCTACCGCATCCTCCAGGAGGCGCTGACCAATGTGCTGCGGCACGCCGGAGCCGTGCCGGTCCGGGTCCGGGTCGCGGTGGACGACGGTGTGCTCGCCCTGGAGGTCCGCAACCCGCTCACCGCCGACATAGCAGGGCCCGGCCGGGGCAGCGGGCTGCGGGGCATACGCGAGCGCGCGGCGCTGCTGGGCGGCCGGGCGCACACCGGCCCCGACCAAGGTGACTGGCAGGTGCACGCCGAGCTGCCGCTGCGCTGATCTACGCTGGCCGGATGCCGGTCACCGTTCTCCTCGTCGACGACGAGCCTCTCGTACGCGCGGGTCTGCGGGCCGTGCTGGAGGCGCAGCCCGACATCGAGGTGATCGGGGAGGCCGCGGACGGGGCGGCCGTGATTCCGCTGGTCCGGCAGCTGCGGCCGGACGTGGTGGCCATGGACGTACGGATGCCGCTGCTGGACGGCATCGAGGCCACGCGCGCGGTGCTGCGGACGGTGGCCGAGCCGCCGAAGATCCTCGTGGTGACGACGTTCGAGAACGACGAGTACGTGTACGAGGCGCTGCGGGCCGGGGCCGACGGGTTCCTGCTGAAGCGGGCCCGGCCGGCCGAGATCGTGCACGCGGTACGGCTGGTCGCCGAGGGCGAGTCGCTGCTGTTCCCGGCCTCGGTGCGGCAGCTCGCCGCCGAGTACGGCGAGGGCGGCGGCAATCGTGCGGCCCGCGCGGCGATGGAGCGGGCGCAGCTGACCGAGCGGGAGGCCGAGGTGCTCCGGCTGATGGCGCGGGGGCTGTCGAACGCGGAGATCGCCGCCCGGCTGGTCGTCGGCACCGAGACGGTGAAGTCGCACGTCAGCGCCGTACTGGCGAAACTGGGCGCGCGGGATCGCACGCAGGCGGTGATCGCGGCGTACGAGTCGGGGTTCGTGGCACCGGGCTGATCGGGTCCGGCAAGCGATCTCTGTGATCCCGGCACTCGCCGGGTTCCGCCCTGACGAGTACGATCCGGCCAACACGCGCACGAGCTGGGAGGACGGACCGTGGGGCGGCTGACCGGCGGGGATCCCTCGCTGTTGCGAAGGATCAACTCCGCGGTGGTGCTGCACGCGCTGCGTGCCACGGACTGCGCGACCCTCACCGAGATCACCCGGGTGACGGGCCTGTCCCGGCCGACGGTCGAGGGCGTGGTCGAGGGGCTGATCGAGGCGGGGTACGTCGTCGAGAAGGCGGCGGACGAGAGCGTCGTACGGCGGCAGGGGCGGCCCGCGCGGCGGTTCCGGTTCCGGGCGGAGGCCGGTCATCTGCTCGGTCTCGACATCGGGCCGCACCGGGTCGCCGCGCTCCTGTCCGATCTGGACGGCCGGGTGCTCGGCGCCGTCGCGAAGGACGTGACCGAGACGGCCTCCGCCGACGAGCGGCTGGAGCGGCTGCGTACGGCGGTCGCGGAGCTGCTGCGCCGGGCGGGGGTGTCCCGGGACTCGCTGCGGGCGGTGGGGGTGGCCTCGCCGGGGATCGTGGAGGCGGACGGCACGGTGCGGTTGTGCGCCGCGCTGCCCGAGTGGACGGGGCTGCGGCTCGGCGAGCGGCTGAGCCGGTCCTTCAAGTGCCCGGTGCTGGTGGAGAACGACGCCAACGCGGCGGCGGTCGCCGAGCACTGGAAGGGCGCGGCCACCGAGTCCGACGACATGGTGTTCGTACTGGCCGGGCTGAGCCCCGGCGCCGGATCGCTGATCGGCGGGCGGCTGCACCGGGGGTTCGGCGGGGCGGCCGGTGAGATCGGGGCGCTGCACCTGCTGGGCCGCGGGGTGACGCCGGAGACGCTGCTGTCCACCACGGACGAGCCGCTGCACCCGCTCGACGAGCAGGCCGTCGCCGAGGTCTTCGCACAGGCCCGCGAGGGCGACCAGCGGGCCCGCGCGGCCGTCGAGCGCTTCATCCAGCGGCTCGTCCACGACGTGGCGGCCCTCGCCCTGGCCCTCGACCCCGAGCTGGTCGTGATCGGCGGCTGGGCGGCCGGCCTCGACGGCGTACTGGAGCCGCTGCGACGGGAGTTGGCGCGTTACTGCCTTCGTCCGCCGAAGGTCACCCTGTCGCTGCTCGGCGAGGCGGCGGTGGCGACGGGCGCGCTGCGGCTGGCCCTGGACCATGTGGAGGAGCAGCTCTTCGCGGTGGAGGGCACGGTGACGGCGCGGCGCTGAGGGCGCTGACCTGGCTTGGGCCCCGGAGCTGCACCGGGGCCCGAGCCAGGTGATGCCACGACGGTCAGGACGCCCGGCGCTCCGGGTCCTGGTGGATCTCCACTCCGCCGGAGTCACCGAACGTCAGCCGGCAGGTGTCGGCGCGGTAGGTGGCGACGGAGAGCGCGGCGGTGCGGCCACCGGCGAAGAAGCGGGTGGTGACGACCAGGACGGGGGCGCCCGGAAGGCGGTCCAGCTGCTTGGCGTCGTCCGCGCGGGCCGAGCCGAGTTCGACGGCGCTGTCCTGTCCCTCCAGTTCCAGGCGCTGCAACTCACGCAGTACGGCACGCGCGCGTGCCGCCCCCGCCGGGGTGTCGATGGCGGACAGCTCGGGCACCGACGACTGCGGGACGTAGAGCAGCTCCGCGGCGACGGGCTGACCGTGCGTCATCCGGGAGCGGCGCACGATGTGCACGCTGTCGTCACGGCCGGATTCCAGCGCGGCGGCGACGGCGGCCGGCGGGACCTCCAGCGTGCTGTCGGCCGGCTGCCAGGCATCGGTGGCCGTGCCCGGCCAGGCCTGCTGCTCGGTGCCGACCGCGACCCCCACGCGCGGCGGCGCGACCGTCGTACCGACTCCTCGGCGGCGCTGGAGGCGGCCTTCCAGTTCGAGCTGTTCCAGGGCCTGCCGGAGCGTGGCACGGGCGACGCCGAACCGGGCGGCGAGGTCTCGCTCATTGGGCAGGATCTCGCCCACGGAGAACTCGGAGTCCAGTGCCTCACTGAGCACGGTCTTGAGATGCCAGTACTTCGGTTCCGGCACCGATTCCAGCTGCGTGGTCCCCACCCTGTCCTCCGCAATCGCCGTAATCCGGCGGCGTTTTAGCGCCCTTGTTTATTAAAGGTTGTTGCACTTCTCTGCGACCATAGGGCGGCCCCCACCCTTGGTCAAGACCAATCCTCGATCCCTCGCGGCACTCACAGGGACCGGGCCGCGGAGCGTTCACGAGGCGTTCGTACGGGGTGGTGGTTCGTGACATGACGGCAAAGCCCCCGTCGCGCGTGACGGGGGCTTCGAACCGGGCGCCGCTAGGCGGAAAGCGATTGCAGCTTGTCGGGGTTGCTCAGCAGGTAGACCGACTGGATCCGGCCGTCCGCGACGTCCACCTGGAAGACCGTGACGACCTCGTCGCCGGACAGGACCACGACCGCCGGACCGCCGTTGAGCTCCAGGGCGCGGAAGGACATGTCGGGAACGCCCTTGCGCGCGGCGCCGACGAGGAACCGGCCGACCTTGTCCGCGGTCTCGATGATCCGCACCGGCGCCTTCGACTTGCCGCCGCTGTCGCCGACGAGGCGGACGTCCGGGGCCAGCAGCGACATGAGCGCGTCCAGGTCGCCCTCCGCGGCGGCGGCGAGGAAGCGCTCGGTGAAGTCACGGCGCTGGGCGGGGTCGACCTCGTAGCGGGGCCGTCGCTCCTCGACGTGCCTGCGCGCCCGCCCGGCGAGCTGACGCACCGCCGGTTCCTCACGGTCGAGGAGGGCGGCGATGTCCGCGTACGGGTATCCGAAGGCCTCCCTGAGCACGAACACCGCGCGCTCCAGGGGCGAGAGGGACTCCATGACGACGAGGACGGCGAGCGAGACGGAGTCGGCGAGCACGGCCCGCTCCGCGGTGTCCGGGACGACGTCCCCGAAGTCGGTGACGTAGGGCTCCGGCAGCCACGGCCCGACGTAGGCCTCGTTGCGCGCCTTGATCTGGCGGAGCCGGTCGATGGCCAGGCGGGTCGTGATCCGCACGAGGTAGCCGCGCGGTTCGCGCACGTCCGCGCGGTCGGCGCCGGACCAGCGCAGCCAGGCCTCCTGGACCACGTCCTCCGCGTCGGCCACCCGCCCGAGCATGCGGTAGGCGACTCCCAGCAGTACGGGGCGGTGCTCTTCGAAGACGTCGGTCACGGTGTCGATGGTCACGGCTCCATCCCAGCCGACCCGCCGCGCGCTGTCCAGGCGGATTCGGCAGTCCGGCCCCGGAAGGGCTACCCGCCGGTAGCAATTGCTGACAAGCTGTCTACGCAGCGTCCGCCAGCGAGTTCGACATCCCCACGCGTCCCAGACGAGGAGCACATCCCATGGCCGGCACCGTCTCGTTCAAGGTCCCTTCCCCGCACGGCCCGCGATCGGTGACGGTCGACTACGCGCGCGTGGGCAGCGGCGAACCGCTCCTGCTGCTGCACGGCATAGGCCACCACCGGCAGGCCTGGGACCCGGTCGTGGACATCCTGGCGACCGAGCGCGACGTGATCGCCGTGGACCTGCCCGGCTTCGGCGCGTCCCCGGGGCTGCCCGACGGACTCTCGTACGACCTGGCCACCACGACCGCCGTGTTCGGCGCGCTCTGTGAGGCGCTGGAACTGGACCGGCCACATGTGGCGGGCAACTCGCTCGGTGGCCTGCTCGCCCTCGAACTCGGCAGGGAGAAGCTCGTACGGTCCGTCACCGCGCTGTCTCCCGCGGGCTTCTGGTCCGAGGCCGAGCGGCGGTACGCCTTCACCGTGCTGCTCGCGATGCGGGGGATCGCCCAGCGGATGCCGCTGCCCGTCGTGGAGCGGCTGTCGCGGTCGGCTGCCGGACGGACCGCGCTGACGAGCACCATCTACGCCCGCCCGGGCCGCCGTTCACCCGAGGCCGTCGTCGCCGAGACGCTCGCGCTGGTGAACGCGGAGGGCTTCGCCGACACCCTCCGCGCGGGCGGCTCCGTCCAGTTCGTGGACGACGTCCCCGGCATCCCGGTCACCGTGGCCTGGGGCAGCAAGGACCGGATCCTGCTGCGCCGCCAAGGGGTTCGCGCCAAGCAGATCATTCCCAAGGCCCGTCTCGTGCGGCTGCCCGGTTGCGGGCACTGCCCGATGAACGACGACCCGGCGCTCGTGGCGCGGGTGATCCTCGACGGCAGCCGCTGAGGCCTCCCGGACAGCAGGCGCCGGGGCCCTCCGGTTCCTGCGGAACGCGCCCGAGCCGAGGGCGACTCCGGCGCCCACGAGGCCGCTGCCGACGGCCTGGGCGGTGCCGTAGGCCCCTGTGCCGACGAGCGGGGCGGTGCAGGCGGCGGCGACCGGGATGAGGCCGGAGAACAGCGTGGCGCGCTCCGCGCCGATCCGCTGCACACCCATGTACCAGCACACGAAGCCGACGACGGTGACGACCGCCGCCTGCCACAGCAGTGCGGTGGCCTCGGCGGCGTCCGGCCGGCGCAGCCACGCCGTGCCGTCCAGGAGCAGCCCCGCCGCCAGGGACTCGGCCGCGGCGACCCCGCACACCGTCGCGGACAGCAGCCGTGGGCCCAGGGGGCGCAGTACGGGTACGGCGAGGACCGCGAAGCCGACCTCACCGGCGAGCGCGCCCACGGAGAAGGCGAGACCGGTGGCGTCCGTGCGTCCCCAGCCCTGGACGGTGAAGGCCCCCAGGGCTACGAGCAACGCCCCGTGGAGCACGACGCGTTGGGGGCGGCGACCGTCGAGTGCCGGGACGACGACGGCCACCACGACGGGGGCGCAGCCCACGAAGACGCCCGGAACGGCGGGCTCGGCGGTGCGTTCGGCGGCGATGACGGCCATGTTGAAGCCGACCATGCCGACAGCGGCGAGCAGCGCGAGGCGACCCCACGCGCGGGGCGCGAGCTCCCTCAGGCGGGCCGGAGCGCCGCGCCCGGCGAGGGGCAGGAGCAGCAGACAGGCCATTCCGTAGCGGAGGAACTGACCGCCCGCGTACGGGTAGTCGCCGAGTTTGCTGTTGGCGGTGAAGGACGCGCCGACGAGGACACAGGCGAACCCTGCGAGCAGCGTTCCGCGGGTGGTGGCGTTCATGGGAGTGACGCTAGGCAGTGGGGCGGCCCGGATTGAGGTCCATTTCCGTGGCACGATCGGGGACCAATCGGCAGTGGCGGAGAGGTGGGGGCGTGGGCGGGAGGCAGGGCGCCGCGGGGTCGGCACCAGAAGGACCACGAGGCCTGCCGTCGGCTTCGGGCGGCGGTGCCGGCTCGGTCGCCTGGGAGTTGCTGCTTCCGGCGGTCTCCGCGCCCGCCCGCGCGCGTGGGCGAGCCTTGCAGACGGCGTTGCGGGAGGCGGTGCGGTCGGGGCGGCTGGTGCCCGGCACGCGGATGCCGTCGAGCCGGGATCTGGCGGCGGACCTCGGGGTGTCCCGGGGGCTGGTCACCGAGGCGTACGAGCAGTTGACGGCCGAGGGCTATCTGCGCAGCGGCCGGGGCGCGGGGACCTGGGTGGGCGGTGCCGTACGGGCGGCCCGGCCACGCGCGCGTGACCTCGCGCCCCGGCCGCCAGGTGCCCGGGCCGACTTCGTGCCCGGCACCCCGGACCTGTCCCTGTTCCCGCGGCCGGCCTGGGCGGCGGCGCAGCGTGGGGTGCTGGCGGAACTGCCGCACCACGAACTCGGCTATCCCGACCCGCGTGGGCTGCCCCGGCTGCGTACCGCGCTCGCCGAACTCCTCGCGCGCCGCCGGGGTGTGGTCGCCGATCCGGAGCGGATCGTGGTGGTCTCCGGCGTGGCCCAGGCGACGACGCTGCTCGGCTTCGCGCTCCACGCGCGCGGGTTGCGCACGGTCGGCGTCGAGGACCCCGGCAGCCCCCAGCACGACGGCCTCTACGCGGCGGCGGGCGTCACCCCGGTGCCGGTCCCGCTGGACGACGAAGGGCTCGCCCTCGGACCACTGCGCGCGTCGGGCGTCCACGCGGTCGTGACGACGCCCGCCCACCAGTACCCCACCGGCATCGCCTGCTCAGCGCGGCGCCGGGCCGAACTCCTCGACTGGGCACGCTCGGTGGACGGATTCCTCCTGGAGGACGACTACGACGGCGACTTCCGCTACGACCGCGCCCCCGTCGGCGCGCTCCAGGGTCTCGACCCGGAACGCGTGGCGTACTCGGGCTCGGTCAGCAAGTCCCTCGCCCCGGGGCTGCGGCTCGGCTGGCTGCTCGTGCCGGAGGCCCTCGCCGACGAGGTGATCGAGCGCAAGCGGACCATGGACCTCGGCCATCCCACCCTCGACCAGGCGGCCTTCACCCGCTTCGTGGAGCGCGGCGACTACGACCGTCAGCTGCGCCGCTGCCAACACGCCTACCGCGAGCGACGCGACGCCCTCGTGGCCGCGCTGGAGGAGCATTTCCCCGGCTCGGAAGTGTCCGGGATCGCCGCCGGGCTGCATGTCATCGCCACGCTGCCGGAGCGGTACGGACCCGAGGAGCGCTTCCTCGCGCGTGTGACGGCGGCCGGGGTGGCCGTACGTCCGCTGTCGGCGTGCACGCACGCGCGTACGGGCGTCGATGACGGAGTCGGTGGCGGCGAGCGGGTTCCGGCGCACGCGCGTACCGGCGTCGATGGCGGAGACCGTGGCCGCGAGGGCGTTCCGGCGCACGCGCGTACCGGCGACTCGGCGGAGGTGCGATTGGTGCTCGGGTACGCGCATCTCTCCCCCGCGCGTGTCCGTGAAGGGATACGCCTGATGGCCGAGGCGATCGCCCGCTGATCGGCGCCTGCCCACGCGCGTGCTCTGTCTCGAACGCCGGTTCCCGTGCGAATGCGGTCAGTTGTTCACTTGTGGTTTCCGTGTGCGCTGCGGCGCACCAGTAGTCATGGCATCGCACACTGGCCGGATCCCGTCCCTGGAGGCGCATCCATGTCCCACCGTCCGTTTCCCGGCCGCCGCAGCGTGCTGCGCGGCTCCCTGGTCGCGTCGGCGGCCCTGACCCTGCCCGCCGCGGCCGGCGCCGCGGCACCGGCGTTCGCGCTCTCCGGACGTCCCGAGGCGGGGTGGGGTGTGCAGACGGGAGACGTGACCGCGCACTCCGGGCTGGTGTGGGTACGTTCCGACCGTCCCGCGCGGATGATCGTCGAGACGTCCGCCACCGAGTCGTTCCGCAACGCGCACCGCTGGCAGGGCCCGCTGCTCGGCGCGGGCACCGACTTCACCGGCACCACCCGGCTGCACGGCCTCCCGGCCGGCGAGCAGATCCACTACCGCGTGCTGCTCGCCGACCCGGACGACCCGCGCCGCACCGGCGAGCCGGTCACCGGCACCTTCCGTACGGCGTCGGCCGGGCGCCGCGACGGCGTCCGCTTCCTGTGGTCCGGCGACCTGGCGGGCCAGGGCTGGGGCATCAACCCGGACTTCGGCGGCTACACGATCTACCAGGCCATGGCCGCGCTCGACCCGGACTTCTTCCTGTGCAGCGGTGACAACATCTACGCCGACGGCCCCATCTCGGCGACGGCCACGCTGCCCGACGGCAGTGTCTGGCGGAACGTCACCACCGAGGAGAAGGCGAAGGTCGCCGAGACGCTGGCGGAGTTCCGCGGGAACTTCCGCTACAACCTGCTGGACGAGAACCTGCGGCGGTTCAACGCCCAGGTGCCGTCGATCATCCAGTGGGACGACCACGAGGTGCGCAACAACTGGTACCCGGGCGAGGTGATCGCGTCCACCGACACCCGCTACACCGAGAAGAGCGTCGACGTGCTCGCGGCGCGGGCCCGGCGGGCGTTCGGCGAGTACTTCCCGATCTCCACGCTCCCGACGGGGAAGCGGGACGGCCGGGTGTACCGGGTGCTGCGGCAGGGTCCGCTGCTGGACGTGTTCGTCCTCGACATGCGGACGTACCGCAACGCCAACTCGGCCGACGACCAGACCGTCGACCCGCAGGGCATCCTCGGGCGTGAGCAGCTGGAGTGGCTCAAGCGGGAGTTGGCGCGCTCACGGGCGGTGTGGAAGGTGATCGCCTCCGACATGCCGCTCGGGCTCGTCGTGCCGGACACCACCGAGGGCAAGGCCAACATCGAGGCGGTGGCGCAGGGCGATCCGGGTGCGCCGCTCGGGCGTGAGCTCCAGATCGCCGAGCTGCTGCGGTACATCAAGCACCGGCGGATCACCGGCACGGTGTGGCTGACGGCGGACGTGCACCACACCTCGGCGCAGCACTACCAGCCGTCGCGGGCCGCGTTCACGGACTTCGAGCCGTTCTGGGAGTTCGTCTCGGGCCCGCTGAACGCCGGTGCCTTCCCGGCGAGCGCGCTCGACAACACCTTCGGCCCGGAGCGGGTGTTCGTGAAGGCGCCGACCGCCTCGAACGTCTCCCCCGCCGGCGGCTACCAGTTCTTCGGCGAGGTCGACATCGACGGCGACAGCGGCGAACTGACGGTCCGGCTGCGTGAGCAGGACGGCACCGTGCTGTTCACGCAGGTGCTCCAGCCGGGCCGCGTGGGTCAGTAACCCCCGTCGGCTCCCGTACCCTCGAAGGCGGGCCGCGTACCGGCGTCATCCCCCGGTGCGCGGCCTGTGAACTCCCTCTTCCGCAGGGCGTTTTCGCAGGTCAGAGCCGATTGTCAGTGGTCGCCTCTACGGTTTTTCCATGACGCGATCCTTGCAGGCCGTGGCCTATCACCGACCCTCCGTGCTGGAGTCCGCGGCGGGTGCGCAGCGCCTGGGACTGGAGACTTCACGGGGTGCGACGCCCTCGGGTCCGACGGACCATCCGCGGTTCTTCACCGGCTTCCTGACGTCTCCTCAGGTTGCCTCCGCAGGCCTGCTCGCGGTGGCCGACGTGGCGGCGGCGCGCTACTACCAGCGGCAGCTGCGCGCCTCGCTCGACCCGGTGGTGACGGGCAACGGCGACCGGCTGCGCTTCGAGTCCTTCTCGGGCTGCGGCGGGGTGTACGCCCGCCTGGACATCCTGGAGGCAGGCCTCGACGGCGGCGAGGTGGGGCACGGCACGACGAACGTCGATGTGAACAACCCCCTGCGCGAGGCCCTGTCGCGGATCGGCGCGGAAGATCCGCTCCATCTGCGGGTCGGCCCCGAGGAGTTGGCCGTGACCACGCTGGACGGTCCGGTCGTGGAGAAGAAGGTGCCGCTCCCGGACCGCTGGCTGCGGGGCTTCGCGGAGGCCCAGGTGATCGCGGCGGGCTTCGATCTGCGGGCCGAGCTGCCCGCCGCCGAGGCCGTGCGGTTCCTGCGCTCGCTGCCGCGCGGCGGATCACGGGGCGGCCCGCGCTGGGTGGTGCCGGCGGGCGGCGCGCTGCGTCCGACGACGCGTGCGGTACCGGGCGCGGTGTGTCTGCCCGGCCCGGAGCGGTTGATCGCTCTCCAGCGGGTGCTCCGGCACGCGACCGCGCTGCGGGTGTACGGCCCCACGGTCGCGGCCGGCGCCGACGCGACCGCCAGCGCCTGGGAGGCCGTCCTGCCGGGCATGCGGCTCACCCTGACGCTGTCGCCCGACGCCTCACGCGGCTTCTCCGGCGAGGGCGGCGTCCTGGACGCGCTCGCCACCGACGAGGCCGCCGAGGACGCGGAGCTGATCGCGGTGCTCCTGGCCTGGGAGCCCCGCGTCGAGGTGGCCGACCTCGCCGCGGCGGCGGGCCTCCCGCCCGAGCGGGTCCGGGCGGCCCTGGTGCGCCTCGGCACCTCGGGCCGCGTCGGGTACGACACGGCGGAGGCGGCCTACTTCCACCGAGAGCTGCCGTACGACGCCGAGCGCGTCGAGCGGCACAACCCGCGGCTGCGTTCGGCGCGGGCGCTGGTGGCCGCGGGCGCGATCGCCCTGGACGGCACGGGGGGCACGGTGACGGCGGAAGACGGCCATGTGCACCGGGTGCGGGACACAGCGGGGGTGCTCACGTGCAGTTGTCTGTGGTGGGCGAAGTACCGGGGCGGACGCGGGCCGTGCAAGCACGCGCTGGCGGTGCGGATGGTGCGGCGGGGTGCCGCGGTCGAGGCGGTGGCCACTGTGGACGGGACTGCCGCGATGGCGCGGGAGACGGTGCGAGTCGACGGGGGTGCGCGATGAACGCGCTGATGGACGCGGTGCGGGCCGGGCGGACGAGCGAGCTGACGGGCCTGCTGGACGGGATGACGGACGCCGA
>JABFXD010000208.1 GCA_013361925.1 Streptomyces sp.
CCGGCCATGGCGGCGGAGCGCAGGACGGTGCGCCGGGAGACATGGGACATGGCGAAGTGCCTTTCGTTGTGCGGCTCGTGAAAGGGGTGGTGGGGCGCGGGGGCGGGCACCGCGGCCCGGGCACTGCCGGGGGAAGACCTGCTCAGCTCTTGATGGCGCCCGTGAGCACGCCCTTGGTGAAGTACTTCTGGAGGAAGGGGTAGACCAGCAGGATCGGTACGGTGGCGATCACCAGGACGGCCATCTGGATGGTCTGGGGGGCGTTGACCGCCCCGTCGCCGAGGGTGGTGTCGGTCATGCTGACGCCGGAGATGACATACGTGCGCAGCACCTGCTGGAGGGGCCAGTGGTCGCTCTCCAGGTACAGGGAGGCGTAGAACCAGGAGTTCCAGTAGGCCACCGCGTAGAAGAGTCCCACGACGGCGAGGGCGGCCTTGGACAGGGGCAGGACGACGGTCCACAGCACGCGCAGGTCCCCGGCGCCGTCGAGGCGGGCGGCCTCGTACAGCTCCTCGGGGATGCCCTGGAAGAAGCCGCGCAGGACCACCAGGTTGAAGACGTTGATCAGCACCGGGAGGATCAGCGAGGCGTAACTGTCCAGCAGGCCCAGCTCCTTGACCAGCAGGAAGTTGGGGATCATGCCGGGCGGGAAGAGGAACGTGAACAGGATCAGCAGCAGCGCGGGCCGGCCGCCGAAGACGCCGGGGCGGGCGAGCGCGTAGGCGAGGGTGACGGTGCACGCGAGGCTGAGCAGGGTGCCGACGAGGGTGACGCCGGCGCTGACGCCGAGGGCGTGGGTGACGATGCCGCCGTCGAGGATGTCCCGGTAGGCCTGGAGGGTGGGCTCGGTCGGCCACAGCACCCAACCGCCGTTGGCGACGACCTCCTTCTGTGAGGCGAGGGAGGTGGAGACGATGACGAGGAAGGGCACGCACACCAGGAGGACGACGGTGAGCAGCGCCAGCACCTTCGCGGCCTGGGTCAGCGGCTTCGGCTTCTCCATCCAGCCGGGCCGGACAGTGGCACTCACTTGTAGACCCCCTGCTCGCCGAGGCGGTGCGCGACCTTGTTCGCCGCGTAGACGAGGACGGCGCCGATGACGCCCTTGAACAGGCCTGCCGCGGCGGCGTATCCGTAGTCGCCGCCGACGATGCCCTGGTAGTAGACGAAGGTGTCGATGATCTCGGCGGCCTGCGGGCCGACGGCGTCACGCTGGAGCAGCATCTGCTCGAAGCCGACGGAGAGGATGTCTCCGAGCCGCATGATCAGCAGCAGGATGACGACCGGGCGGATGGCGGGCAGGGTGACGTGCCAGAAGCGGCGCCAGGGGCCCGCGCCGTCGATCGCGGCGGCCTCGTACTGCTGCTCGTCGACCTGGGAGAGCGCGGCGAGGAAGATGATCGTGCCCCAGCCGGCGTCCTTCCAGATGACCTGGGCGACGACGAGCGGCTTGAACGCGTCCGGGTTGCCGATGATGTCCGCGCTGTGCAGTCCGGCGTCGCCGAGATAGCTGTTGAGCATCCCGGTGTCGCCGAGGACCTGCTGGAACAGGGCGACGACGATGACCCACGAGATGAAGTGGGGCAGATAGGCGACGGACTGCACGAAGCGGCGGACGCTGCTCCAGGTCAGGCTGTGCAGCAGCAGCGCCAGGGCCAGCGGCACGGGGAAGTAGAACACGAGCTGGAGCAGGGCGATCCAGACGGTGTTGAACACCGCGTCCCAGAACGCCTTGTCCTCCAGCATGCGCTGGAAGTTGCCGACGCCGGTCCAGGGGCTGCCCCACAGTCCCTCGAAGGGGATGTACTCCTTGAACGCGATGACGTTGCCGACCAGCGCGCCGTAGTGGAAGAGCAGGAAGTAGGCCAGGCCGGGCACCATCAGCCAGAACAGTGCCGCGTTCCGGCGGTCGCGAAAACGTATTCGCTCGGTCTTGGCGCCTGCCGGGCGACGGAATGAGCGTTTATCCGTCGTTTTGGCAGGGCGCTCACGCAGCAACGCTGCCACGGAGCCTCCTTCGGGGAGGTAGGGAGTGAAGGGAAGTTAAAACGTTTTCAGAGACGGGTCAATGCTTGGGACGAGATGCGTCGATCTGAAGCCGGGCCCGTGTCCGAAGCTAGGCCCGCAGGTGGGCGGAGGCCGCCGGCACGGCGTGCAGCAGCGGCAACCCCGCGGCCAGGCGCCGGAGTTCGTCGACGACGAGGCGTCCCATGGCTCGTCGTTCGGTGCCCACCGTCCCGGCGACATGCCCGGTGAGCAGGACGTTCGGCAGGGTGTAGAGGGCCGAGTCCGGTTCCGGGGGCTCGGCTCGGGTGACGTCCAACACCGCGAACAGGTCGGGTCGTTCGGCGAGGACCCGGAGCAGGGCGGCCTCGTCGATCACGGCTCCGCGCGCGGTGTTGACGAGGGTCGCTCCCGGGGGCAGCAGCCGCAGCAGGTCTCCCCCGACGAGGTTCTCCGTACGGCCTGCGATGAGCGGCGTATGGATGCTCAACACCCGTGACCGCGTGGCCAGTTCGGACAGCTCGGCCACCCTGGTCACGCCCTCCGCCCGGAACGCGTCGTCGTCCAGGTGCGGGTCCCAGGCCAGGATCCGGGCGTCGAGCCGGTGCAGCCGTTGCGCGGTCTTGCGGGCCACGGAGCCGAACGAGACCAGCCCGACGGTCTGTTCATGGATGCCGGGGACGCCTTCCAACGGGGGCAGTGCCCGGTCGGCGACGATCCGTCGGGAGCGTCGGTGCACGTCCTTCAGCGCGAGGACGGTCTGGGCGTACACGTACTCGGCGACCGGCTCGTTGTTGGCGTCGGCCGCCGACACCACGGTGATCCCGCGCTCCCAGACCGCGTCAGTGGCGATGCGGCGCACGGATCCGGCCGCGTGCAACACGGTGCGCAGCCCCGGCAGTTCGGCGAGGAGCCCGGCGGTCAGCGGAGGCGCACCCCAGGAGGTGACGAGGACTTCGACCTCGCCCCGCCGCGGGTGTACGGCCAGGTCGGCGCCGTGGGAGCAGTCGGCCACCAGGTCGACGAGGCCGGTCAGTTCCGCCCATGCGGCCGGGCCGAAGACCTCGTCCCGCAGGGTTCGCGAGAGCACCACCGCGGCGCGCGGACGCGGGACGCCGGAAGACTCGGCCGGCGGACGCGCAGCGCGGGAGGACTCGGCCGGCGGACGCACAGCGCGGGAAGACGCGGCCGGCGGACGCGCGGCGCTAGCCAACGCGGACCAGACCGGTCCAGGCGGCGGCCAGCACCTCGTGCCCGCGCGAAGTGAGATGCACCCCGTCCTCGCTGATCAGCGTGGGGTCGCCGGCCTCCCGCGCCGCCTGGTTCAGCAGCCCGTCCGCCGCCAGCAGGGCCGCGTCGAACTCGGCGGCGAGGCGCCGGACCACGTGGATGCGCGGATCGAGATCCTGACGCCAGGCCCACTGCTCGCCCCGTACGGGAATCAGGAACGGCTCCATCAGCACCAGCCGGGTGCCGGTTCCCTGGAACGGGAGCAGCAGTTCGCGGTAGTCACGGGCGTAGTCGGCCGTCGACGTGGGGTCCTGGGCGTCGTAGCGGCGCCAGGTGTCGTTGACGCCGATCAGCACGGACAGCACGTCGGGTTCGAGGGCGACGGCGTCGCGTTCCCAGCGGACGCGCAGGTCCGCGGTGCGATGGCCGCTGACACCGCGGTTGAGGATGTCCGCCGTCGCGCCCGAGGCGGCGAAGTGCCGTGCCACGGCGGCGACATAGCCGTGCCCCAGGCTCAGACCGTCGGCGGGATCGCGGCCGGCGGCGGTGATGCTGTCGCCCTGGAACAACAGCCGGGCGGACGGGGAAACGTCGAATGGCATGGGTCTTCCCTGACAGGAGGTTGCGGGGAGAGGGCGCATGGAGAAACGGCATCTGCGGGCCCTGCACAGATTGAACAGGCGACATGGGAAAAGGGCCAGCATTCGTTCCTCTTGCTTCACTTTGCTGCAACCGGCTCCTCCCAGCACGCCGTTCGCCCCGGTTCACCGCGCACCGGCTGTGAACCTCGGCGTCAGGTCTGGTTCATCCGATCCAACTGGTGTAAGCATGTCCACCGTCAGCCGGCCGGAGTCGGATCGAGCCGCAAACGATTCCACTCATGGCCCGCAAGGCCTTCCCCGTATTACCTCTCGTAGCTTCGTCACCCCCGCATGAAGGCACTGAAAACGTTTTAAGCGACATGGCCCTGGCACGCCCCCTCACCACTGCCCTCAAGGAGTCGCACACCGTGGTTCACCTCAGTCGACGCACCCTCCTCGCCTCGGCCGCGGCGAGCGGTGCCACCGTCCTGCTGGCCTCGCAACAGGGAACGGCACACGCCGCGCCCGCGGCGGCCGGCGACGGGGCGCAGGCCGCCGACCTCACCGGCCATGACCCGGTGACCCTGCGCTGGCTGGAGGGCGGCACCCCCGCGGAACTCGCCGCCGGCACCACCTGGGGCGTCCCCTGGCCGCGCGGAGCCTTCGCCGCGGACCAGCCCTTCTCCCTGACCAGCGACTCCGGCACCCAGGTGCCCGTGCAGACATGGCCGACCGGCTGGTGGCCGGACGGTTCGGTGAAGTGGACGGCCCACGCCGTCGCCGACTCGGCGCCCCGCGGGGAGACCTACCGGCTGGAGGCGGGCAACCCCCAGGCCCCCGAGAAGCCGGTACGCGTGACCAGCGACAGCGGCACGGTCGTCATCGACACCGGCGTCGTCGAGGTCACCTTCGGAAAGTCCGGCAACGACCTGATCAGGTCCATCAAGCGCGCAGGCATCGAGATCGCCACCTCCGGCCGGCTCATCGCCTCCCGGCAGGACAGCGCGCCCGGCGAGTCCAGCACCGTCAGATCCGAGACGTTCACCAGCACCGTGAAGGCCGTGCACGTCGAGCAGGACGGTCCCGTCCGCGCCGTCGTCCGGGTCGAGGGCAAGCACCGCAAGGGCCTGCGCTCCTGGCTGCCGTTCACCGTCCGCTTCTACCTCTACGCCGGGTCGGACGCCGTCCGCGTCGTGCACACCTTCGTCTTCGACGGCAACGAGCAGAAGGACTTCATCGACGGGCTCGCGGTGCGCTTCTCCGTCCCGATGCGCGGCGAACTCCACAATCGGCACGTCCGCTTCGCCGGAGACGGAAAGGGCGTCCTCGCCGAGGCGGTCCGGGGGATCACCGGCCTGCGCCGCGACCCCGGCGCGGCCGTACGCAGCGCCCAGTACCAGGGCAAGGCCACCCCGGACGTCTCGACCTGGGACACCCGGGTCACCAGCCGGCTCCAGTGGATCCCCGCCTGGGGCGACTACCGCCTGTCCCAGCTCAGCGCGCACGGGTTCGAGATCCGCAAGCGGACCGAGGAGGGCCACTCCTGGATCCGGTCCGACGCCGGCAAGCGCGCCGAGGGCCTGGCCTACGTCGGCTCCCCCACCGGCGGACTCGCCTTCGGCATGCGCAACTTCTGGCAACTGCACCCCACCGAGCTGGAGATCACCGGCGCGGCGAGCGACACCGCCACCGCCACGGTCTGGATGTGGTCGCCCCGCGCCGGGGCGATGGACCTGCGCTTCTACCACGACGGCATGGGCGAGGACAGCTACGACAAGCAGCTGGACGCCCTGGAGATCACCTACGAGGACTACGAGCCCGGCTTCGGCAGCCCCTACGGCGTCGCCCGCACCACGGAGCTGACGTTCTGGGCCCTGGACGCCACACCCACCGCGGAGCGGTTCTCCGAGCTCGCCGCCGCCAACGCCACCCCGCCCCTGATCGTCAGCAGCCCCCAACACCTCCACTCCGCGGGCGTGTTCGGCTCCTGGAGCCCGGTCGACCGCTCGACGGCCGCCAGGAAGACCATCGAGGACCGCCTCCAGCAGATGCACACGTATCACCGCGAGCAGGTCGACCAGCGCTCCTGGTACGGCTTCTGGGACTTCGGCGACATCATGCACACCTACGACGGCACCCGGCACACCTGGTGCTACGACATCGGCGGCTACGCCTGGGACAACTCCGAGCTGTCCACGGACATGTGGCTGTGGTACCACTACCTGCGCACCGGCGACGCCACCGCGTTCCGCTTCGTCGAGGCGATGAGCCGGCACACCAGCGAGGTCGACGTCTACCACCTCGGCAAGTACGCCGGACTCGGCACCCGGCACGGCGTCATGCACTGGGGCGACAGCGCCAAGCAGGTCCGCATCAGCAACGCCGCCTACCGGCGCTTCCACTACTTCCTCACCGCCGACGAACGCATCGGCGACCTTCTGCACGACCTCGTCGACTCCGATCGGACCTTCCTGGTCCTGGACCCCGGCCGCAAGATCCGCGAGGGAGCCTACGAACCCGACCCGGCGGCGCTGGGCATCAGCACCACCACCGACTGGGGGGCGCTGGCGATGGCGTGGCTCGCGGAGTGGGAGCGAGGCGGCGACCCGATCGCGAAGACCAAACTGATCAACAGCGCCACCACCATCGCGGCTCTGCCCAACGGCTGGGCGCAGGGCGGCGACATCCGCTACGACCTCGCCGACGGCACGTACACAGGGCCTACCGAGAAGTCCGTCTCCGTCGGCGCGCTGAGCAGTGTGTTCGGC
This sequence comes from Streptomyces sp., assembly GCA_013361925.1. Classification (GTDB taxonomy): domain Bacteria; phylum Actinomycetota; class Actinomycetes; order Streptomycetales; family Streptomycetaceae; genus Streptomyces. Next base: position 6,584 of record JABFXD010000208.1, read on the forward strand.
CTCGTCGAGGTGATGACCGAGCTGATCGACCTGGTGGACCTCCCGGAGGTCAAGGCCAAGTGGGTCGAGTTCTGCCGCCTCTACAACGGCACCAAGGCCGACCAGATCGCCACCACCGGCGCCGGCTGGGGCAGCCTCAACCTCGGCCAGGCCTACTCCCGCGCCACCGCTTACGCGGCGAGGCAGCTCGACGACAGCGCTCTCGCCGCGCGGGCCGTGACCGAGCTGCGCAAGGGCGCGGCCGGCTACCCCGACAGCCTCTCCTTCGCCACCAAGCACTACGAGGGGCCCTACGTGCTCAACCCCGTCGACGAGGCCCCGCTGTCCACCAACGCCAGTGCGCAGTACGGCCTGGCGGCGATCCAGTGCCTGGCCCTGGTGGGGGACGCGATCGGCTAGACACCCCCGCCCCCACGGTCCCGGCCACGGACGGAGGAGCCATGCCCGACGTACTCGTCGACTCCCGGCGCAAGCAGCTCGTCACCGCGCTCGAGACGTGCGGCGGACGCAAGGTGATCGATCTCGCCGCGCTGCTGCGCGTGTCCCGGGCGACGGTGCGTCGGGACCTCATCGACCTGGAGCGCCAAGGGCTCGTCGTCCGCGTCCGAGGAGGCGCCCTGCCGGCCGACACCACCGCCTGCGACCCGCGCCCCTCGTCCCAGCCCCCTGCGACACGGCACGCGCGGACCCACGTCCTCGGCCTGATCGTGCCGTCGGCCACCTACTACTACCCCCAGGTGATCGACGGCGTGCAGGCGGAGGCCGCCCGACGCGGCGCCCGGGTCGTCATCGGCCTCAGCGGCTACGCCCACGAGCACGACGCCCAGCGCATCGACGAACTGCACCACGCGGGCGCTTCGGGCCTGCTGGTCGCCTCCCCGCACGGCCATGGGCTCGCCTCCGACACGTACGCCCGACTCGCGGCCACGGGCCTGCCGTTCGCCCTCATCGAACGCAGACCGCCCAATCCGTTCCTGCCCTGCGAGTTCGCCGTCACCGATCACCGCCAAGGCGTCTACGCGGCGATCCGGCACCTCGCCGAGTTGGGCCACGACCGGGTGGCCCTGTTCACCAACGGCAGCCCCACCGCGGCCCTGTTGCGCCAGGGACACTCCGCCGCGGTGCGCCACCTCGGGCTCACACCCGGGGTGCCGGTGGTGGACAGCGGGCGGCCGGCACAGGGTTCGGCCGAGTCGGCGCCGCACTACGACGGTTTCCTCGACGCCTGCCGCGACACGGGCGTCCGGGCCGCGCTGGTGCACTCCGACCACGACGCCATCGAACTGCTGAGCCGCATGACGTCCCGCGGCCTGCGCGCTCCGGACGACCTCGCCCTGATCGCCTACGACGACGAGATCGCCGAACTCGCGGACGTACCCCTCACCGCGGTCGCGCCACCCAAACACGCGGTCGGCAGCCAGGCGGCCGGCCTGCTGCTGGACCGTCTGGAACACGCCGCGCACGGGACCACCCCGCCACCCGTGCGGCAGGTCCATCTCCAGCCGTCGCTCGTGATCCGAGCCTCCTGCGGCGCTCATCCGGCCACCTGACTCCGTGCGGCCCTGATCTGCCTCGGTCCCCCCGCCCCACCCGTCCACAAAGGAGTAGATGTGACACACAGGCGCATGAGAAGCACATGGAACACCCCGCCCCGCACCTTCGCAGCCGCCGCCGTCGTGTGCGCCGCCGCGTGTGTCGTCGTCCCGCCCTCGGCGCACGGCGCGACGGCTCAGGTCTACTACGTCTCCCCCACCGGCAGTGACAGCGCCTCCGGGTCGAAGTCGGCCCCCTGGGCGAGCATGGCCCACGCACAGAGTGTCGTGCGGCCGGGCGACACGGTGTACTTCCGCGGCGGCACCTACGCCTACACCCGGGCCGACAGCGCCTGCGCGAGCCGGACAGCGCGGGTCGACGCGATCACCCTGAGCAGGAGCGGCACGGCGGCGGCCCCCATCCGCTACTGGGCCTACCCGGGGGAGACCCCCGTCTTCGACTTCTCCGGCCTGCGCGACGACTGCCGTATCAAGGGATTCGACGTCACGGCCGACCACCTGCACCTCAAGGGGCTTGAGGTGAAGGGTGTCCCGCAGAACAACGAGCTCAACCACGAGTCCTGGGGCATCTGGATCTCCGGCAGCGACAACACCTTCGAAGGCCTCGATCTGCACGACAACATGGGGCCGGGCCTGTTCATCCAGAGCGGCGGCGGCAACCTCGTCCTCAACTCGGACTCCCACGACAACTACGACGCCCACAGCTCCGGCGGCGCGGGCGAGAACGCCGACGGCTTCGGCGCCCACATCCCGGCGGGCAATGCCGGCAACGTGTTCCGGGGCTGCCGGGCCTGGTGGAACTCCGATGACGGCTTCGACCTGATCCGCGCCTTCTCGTCCGTCACCATCGACACCTCCTGGTCCTGGCGCAACGGTTACCTACCGGAGACCACCACAGCCGCGGGAAACGGCGTCGGCTTCAAAGCCGGTGGCTACGGCGGCGGTTACGTCGAAGGCGGCGCCAAGCACACCGTCCGCAACACGGTCGCCTTCGCCAACCGGGCGTCCGGCATCTACGCAAACCACCACACCGTCGCCAACGACTACTTCAACAACACCGGTTACGCCAATCACCCCGACTTCAACATGCTCGCCGTCGCCCCCGACGGCACCAGCACCGGTCTGGGCGTCCTGCGCAACAACATCGCCTACGGGGGCACGCTCACCTCGAACATGGCGGGGACGGACTCCTCCCACAACACCTGGGAGCTGAACGTCACGGTGTCCGACAGCCAGTTCAAGAGCGTGTCCACGTCCGGCTGGGACGCTCCCCGCGACGCCGACGGCGGGCTGCCCGTCCTGCCCGCCTTCCGTCTCTCGGGGTCCAGCACCCTCGTCGACCGGGGCACCGACGTCGGTCTGCCCTACCGCGGCGAGGCACCGGACCTGGGCGCCTTCGAGGCCCGCTGACCCGTCACGGCACCAGACCCACACCCCCTCCGGAAGGACGCTCACGATGAGTTCGCTCCGCCCTGCCCGCAAGACCGCCGGCGGCCTCGCGCTGCTGACCGCCCTCACCGCACTCACCGCCGTCACGGCCCAGCCCGCCTCCGCCCACGGACTCCACCGGCAGTCCCTGGCGTCCCACTGCACGGGTACCGCGCCCATCGTCTGCCACTTCGACGTCCCGCCGGGCACCTACGACGTCTCCGCGCTGCTCGGCGACGACACGGCGGGCAGCACCTCCATCAGCGCGGAGCAGCGCCGCGCGGTACTCGGCGAGACCGCCACCGCGGCCGGCGGCCGGGCCTACCGCAGCTTCACGGTCGATGTCCGTACCGCGGAGGGCGAGCCGACCGGCGAGGCCGGCAGCCCCGGCCTCGACCTGCGCTTCGAAGGCTCGGCCCCGCTGCTCGCCGACCTCGACGTGACCCCGGCCGCGCATGCCCGCCAGATCCTGCTCGCCGGTGACTCCACCGTCTGCGACCAGCCGCTGGAGCCGTACACCGGCTGGGGGCAGGAACTCCCCCAGCTGCTGCGCCGCGGCATCTCGGTCGCCAACCACGCCGACTCGGGCGAGAGCACGGTCTCCTTCCTGGCTAACCCACTCCTGTTCGACCAGCTGGAGACGGAGATCCGCGCGGGTGACCTGGTCCTCGTCCAGCTCGCCCACAACGACAAGACGACCACCGCCGACGTCTACCGCGCCAACCTGACGGCCATGGCCGAACGGGTCCGGGCACACGGCGGCCGACCCGTCTTCGTGACCCCCGTCGTCCGCCGGCGCTTCAACGCGGACGGCACGCTCAACTCCGTGGCGCTGCATGTGATGGCAGCGGACCTGCCGAACGAAATGCGCTCCCTCGCCGCGGAGTTGGACGTCCCGCTGGTGGATCTCACGCAGATGAGCAAGGACCTCGTCGAGGGCCTGGGCGTCGAGGCGTCCAAGGACCTCTACCTGACCGACATCAACGGCGACAACACGCACACGTCGGTCCACGGGGCGACGACGTTCGCCGGGCTGGTCCTCGGCGATCTCGCGGACCAGGGCCTGGTCCCGGCGCGTCAGGTGCGCTGACCGGGGACACGACACCGCAGTCCCAGGGCGGGCGGCCTCACTCCCGCCCGCCCCGCAACCCCGTCTCACCACCCAAAAGGCGGCCACCATGGCCCAGTTCGACCTCCCGCTCGACGAACTCCGCACCTACCGCGGCAGCTCCGCGGAACCCGCCGACTTCGACGCGTTCTGGCACCACACCCTGAAGGAGGCGCCCGTATCCGCTCGACGCGCGTTTCGAACCCGTCGACTCAGCTCTGACGACGGTCGACGTGTACGACGTGACGTTCAGCGGATTCGGCGGCCACCCGGTGAGAGGCTGGCTGACGCTACCCGCCGGGACGAGCACCCCCGTGCCCCTGGTGGTCCAGTTCATCGGTTACGGAGGTGGCCGTGGTCTGCCCCACATGCATCTGCGCCGGCCCGCCACGGGCCGGGCCCACTTCTTGATGGACACCCGCGGACAGGGCGCGCGCATGGCAGGCGGGGACACCCCGGACCCGGTGGGTTCGGGCCTCTCGTACCCCGGCTACCTGACGCGCGGCATCGAGTCGCCGCACGACTACTACTACCGCCGTGTCTTCACGGACGCCGTCCGCGCCGTGGAGGCGGCTCGCTCGCACCCCCTGACGGACGCCTCGCGCACCACGCTCGCCGGCGGCAGCCAGGGCGCGGGCATCGCGCTCGCGGCGAGCGGTCTGATCCCCGACCTCAGCGCCACCTTGGCGGACGTAGATCAACGCCCACGAGGGTGGCGGGCCTCATCAGGAGGCAGCGGTGCTGCGTTGGCTGCGCGAACGCGGCTGACCGGTGAGGACACCTAGTGGACGGTGAAACCGCCGTCGACCGGGAGAGCGGTTCCCGTG
>JABFXD010001022.1 GCA_013361925.1 Streptomyces sp.
GGCGGGCGACCAGAGTTTCGCCGTCTCCGAGCTGAGCGGGGTGGAGTGGCGCTCACCGGAGGTGTTCGAGGGGCATCTGCGGTTGCTGCGCGGGGACGTGGCATCGCCTGCGCAGGCCGACCAGGATCCGGCGACGGTGGTGTTCGGGCTGGGGTACGGGCCCGTGCATGAGTCGTTGCCGTTCGCTGCGGCGGTGTTGGCGGCGGTACGGGAACGCGGGGCTGTGGCGGCGGTGCCGGCGGCCGCGCCGAGGCGCGATCCCGCCGACATCGCTGAACGGATTCGCCATCTGGGAGAGCTGCATCAGGCTGGGCTGGTCACCGATGAGGAGTTCTCTTCGAAGAAGGCGGAGTTGTTGGCCGAGTTGTGAGGTTGTGGGGCGCTGCGGGCCGGTGGGGGTTGATCGCGCAGTTCCCCGCGCCCCTGAAAGACAAAAGCCTCTTTACTCACGCCCTGCCGAAGTGAACGTCATGTCTGCGTAGCGGTCGCCTGCGACCTTCTGGGCGATCGGCTCCAGCAGCGCCAGTTCCTCCGCCGTCAGTTCAACGGTCACCGCCCCTACGTTCTCCTCCACCCTGCTTGCCTTCCTCGTGCCCGGGATCGGGATCACCGGCAGGTCGTGCACCTGTGACTGCTGCTGGACCCAGGCCAGCGCGACCTGGCCCAAGGACGCCCCGTGTGCCTCGGCCACCGTGCGGATCGGGTCGAGGAGGGCCACGTTCGCCGCCGCGTTCTCGCCCGTGAAGCGGGGCTGTTGGCGGCGGAAGTCGCCGGCGGTGAGGTCCTTGTCGGCGTTGGCGAAGGAGCCGGTGAGGAAGCCGCGGCCGAGCGGGGAGTAGGGGACCAGGGTGATGCCGAGGTCGCGGGCGGTGGGGACCACGCCGGACTCGATGTCGCGGCTGAACAGGGACCACTCCGACTGGACGGCGGCGATGGGGTGGACACCCTGGGCCGCCCGCAGTTCGGTGCCGGTGACCTCGCTGAGGCCCAGGTGCTTGACCTTGCCCTCGCGGACCAGCTCGGCCATGACGCCGACGGTCTCCTCGATGGGGACGTTCACATCGCGCCGGTGCATGTAGTAGAGGTCGATGACGTCGACGTCGAGGCGCTTGAGGCTGGCCTCGACGGCCTGGCGGATGTAGGGCGGGTCGTTGCGGATGATGCGCCGGGTCGGGTCGTCCGGCGGGACGGCCAGGGCGAACTTGGTGGCGATCACGACCTCGTCGCGGTGGGCCTTGAAGAACGGGGAGAGGAACCTCTCGTTCTCCCCGGCGCCGTACGCGTCCGCGGTGTCGTAGAGCGTGACGCCCAGTTCCAGGGCGCGTTCCAGGGTGGCCCGCGACTCGCCCGCGTCCGCGGGGCCGTAGGCGAAGCTCATGCCCATGCAGCCGAGGCCCTGCACTCCCACCTCGGGGCCGTCGGCACCCAGTCGTGCGGTGGGGATCGTGCTGTCGGTCATCCGGCTTTCTCCGTTTCGTAGGCGTGACCGGCGTCGGCATAGAAGCTGATCTTCCGGTCGAGAACGGCGAGGGTGTCCTGGAGTTCCGCGATCCGGGACAGGACGTCCTGCCGGGTCGTCTCCAGGAGCTCGAACCGTTCGGTGAACGTGTGGTCGCCCTCGCGCACCAGTTCCGCGTACCGCACCATCGCGGCGACCGGCATGCCGGTGAGCCTGAGCTTGCCGACGAGGTCGAGCCAGTCCAGGTCGCGGTTGCTGTACCGGCGCTGGCCGGTGTGCGAGCGGTCGATGTGCGGCATCAGGCCGATGCGCTCGTACCAGCGCAGGGTGTGCGCGGACAGGCCGGTAAAGGCGACGACCTCGCTGATCGTGTAGCTGTCCTGGCCCTCGGGCCGCCGGTGTGGGTGCGGCGGGGCGGCACAGCTGTCGGTCCTGGTACCCGGGGTGGTCTCCATCACCGTCATGACCCCAACGCTAAAACCTTGGAGTGCACTCCAAGCAAGCGGAACAGGTAAGAATTCGCAGGACGCCGGCCGGGCACGGTCACTAGCGTGCGGGTCATGACTCTCGTACGACGAGCCGTGCCCGAGGACGCCGGGGAAGTGCTGCGCCTTCGCCAGGTGATGATCGACTCGATGGCGGACGCCGATCCGTCCACAGCGTGGCACATCGAGTCCCTCCCGGTGCTGAAGGAACGGCTCGCGGAGGCGGACGGGGACTTCGCCGCGTTCGTGGTCGATCACCCGGAGCGGGCGGGCGCGTTGGCCGCGTTGGTGTGCGGGACGGTGGAGTACCGGATCGGCAAGGCGGGCAACCCGCTGGGCGTCACCGGTTTCGTCTTCAGCGTCGCCACCGACCCGGAGGCCAGGCGGCGCGGGTACGCGCGTGCGGGCATGACCGCGCTGCTGGAGTGGTTCCGCGAGCGCGGGGTCCGGCGGGTCCAGCTCACCGCGTCCGCCGAGGCCAGGGCGCTGTACGACGCTCTCGGGTTCCTGCCGAAGCCCGACCCCTTGCTGGAGCTGAAGCTCTGAGAGCTTAGGCTCGGCGGCATGTCGTTGAAGAGCCTCGCGCTGATCGAGAACTGGCCGGTTCCCACCGCTGCGGCGGGGGTGGTGCGGGCCGACGGTACGGTGCTCGGCACCCACGGGCCCGTCGACCGGCGCTTCCCGCTGGCCTCGGTCACCAAGCCGCTCGCGGCGTACGCGGCGCTCGTCGCGTACGAGGAGGGGGCGATCGAGCT
>JABFXD010000649.1 GCA_013361925.1 Streptomyces sp.
GGTGAAGTCGGCCTCCCGCGTACGAGAGGAGTCATACCGGGCCTGCCACCGTCGGCGGCCCTCTTCGATGGCGTCAGCGTCCATACCTTCGAATTTACTAGGACGTCCTAGTAAATGTCGATGGCGACCCACCCGTTACTCTCGACGGCATGAAGAAGAGCGTCCTGACCCGTTACCGGGTGATGGCCTACGTCACCGCCGTGCTGCTCATCCTGCTGACGATCGGCGTGATCGGGAAGCGAGTGCTGGGCCTGGACGGGTTCGACGGCTTCGTCACCGGCGTCGGTATCGCCCACGGCTGGCTGTACGTGCTCTACCTGGTCTTCGCCTTCGACCTGGGCACGAAGGCGAAGATGCCGCTGGGCCGTCTCGCCTGGGTCCTGCTGGCCGGCACGGTCCCGACCGCCGCCTTCTTCGTCGAGCGCAAGGTCACCCGAGAGGTCACGCCACTCGTCCTCGAGGACGCGACCCCCAAGACGGCCGCGGCCTGAACCTCACTTCGTGATGAAGTGACACTGCACGGCGCGCAGTTTCCCGTTCACAAAGAACTTCGCGCAGGCCTTGCCGTACTTCGGCAGCGTCTGCGCCGAGGCGCGTCGCAGCGGATTGCCCCGGCACTCAAGGTGCGTCGCGCCACGTGACGTCCTGTACGTCCTGTTGTCGGTGTCCGCGAAGGCGAAGTCGATCCTCCAGTTGCAGAACTTGGAGAAGGTCGCCGCGAGCCCCATGCAGTCCACACCGGCCAGCTGGCTCTTGATCCGCCTGCCCGAGCCGTCGATCGAGTGCGTCAGAAAGCACCCCACCGGGACCTTCACACCCGCTCCCCGCAGGTCGTAGTCGAACGTCCCGATCGGGGTCGACCCGGTGGCACTGGCCCGTGCCGGACCTCCGGCCCCCAGGGTCACGGCGGCGATCAGAGCGACCGCTCCTCCGGCGGTCACCAGACGGCGGGTGGCATTACGTAACGTCGACAACGCGCATCTCCCTGCTTCACGCGGATCCGGATTCCGAATCACCGGATCACGGCCGATCCACAAGATCGCAGAGCGGACGCCGGTCCCCTGCCGCCGGATCGATTATGCGCGGGGAAGATCACCTTCAGGCGCGATCAGCCCCGTCCGCGTTGACCCGCGGTCTCAGTCCTCGTCGAAGTCGCTCGCCGCCACCCGCAGTGGTCTCAGCAGTGCGAAGATCTCGCCGCATTCCTCCGCGTCGTAGACGCCGAGGCCGAAGTCCATGGCCATGAGGTCGCGGGTGGCGGCCTCGACGACCTCGCGGCCCTTGTCGGTGATGACGGCGAGCGTGCCGCGCCCGTCGTTGGGGTTGGGTTTCTTGTCGACCAGGCCCGACTTGACCAGGCGGTCCACCGTGTTCGTCACCGACGTGGGGTGCACCATCAGGCGTTCGCCGATCTTGGACATGGTCAGCTCGCCGGCCTTGGAGAAGGTGAGCAGGACCAGGGCCTCGTAGCGCGCGAAAGTCAGTCCGTAGGGCTTGACCACCGCGTCGACCTCGGCCAGCAGGATCTGATGGGCGCGCATGATCGACGTGATCGCGGCCATCGACGGCACGTTTCCCCAGCGCTGCTTCCAGAGCTCGTCGGCGCGGGCGATGGGATCGAAGGGGAGACTGAGGGGCTTCGGCACGGCACCGACCTTACCGGCCGGTCACATGGTGGTCAGCCCCGTCTTGGTATTCGGTCCACCGCACCCCCCGTCACCCCGTCCGCCGCGCCTCCACCGCCAGCAGCGCACAGCACCCCGCCCCCAACACCCCCGCACCCGCGACCGTCCACGCCACCCCCGCGAACTCAGCCGCGACCCCCGCGAGCGCCATGCCCACCCCCTGGATCGTCATCAGCCCGGCCGTGAGCAAGGTCATCGCCCGCCCCCGCAGCCCCTCCGGCACCGCCCGTACGAACCACTGATCCAGGCCCAGCGTGTACGCCGAGCCGGCCCCCGAGAGAAGGAGGAGAAGGAGAGCCGTCGGCAAGCCCGGGTGCAGGGCGTAGCCCATGTACGGGAGCAGCGTCACGCACACCAGCGGAAGCGCGATCCGCTCCCTCGCCTCGGGGCGGAGGCGGGCGCCCGCCCACAGTTCCCCGGCGATGGTGCCCACCGGCAGCGCGCACATCAGCAGCCCGAGCCCCACCGAACCGACGCCCAGGTCATCCGCGTACGGCGCCGCCAGCGCCTCCGGCACCACCGCGAACATCGGCGGCACCCAGAACAGGAACAGCAGCACCCTGGTCCTGCGGTCCGCCAGCACCTGCCGCGCGCCCTTCAGGGAGTCCGTCACCAACGAGCCCCCGCCCGCCCGCGCCGGCCGCCGCCGCGTACCGAACCGCAGCAGTCCCGCCGAGGCGCAGAAGGTGACCACCGTGATCAGCAGGGCGTGGCGTGGGGACACGGCGGTCAGGAGCAGGCCGCCGACGCCGTACCCGGCCAGCAGCGCCCCCTGCGACACGATCCGCAGCAGGGAGCGGCCCAGCACGAACAGGTCGCCGTCGCCCAGGATGTCGGCCAGCGTCGCCATCCGCGTCCCGGCGAACACCGGCGACACCACGGCCAGCGCACACCGCAGCGCGAGCAGCACCGCGATGTGCGCGCCCGGCAGCGTCATCGGCAGCACGCACGCCGCGCACACCAGATCGCACAGGACCAGCACCCGCCGGGCCGGGAAACGGTCGGCGACCCCCGCGAGAAGGGTGCCGCCGACGACGTACGGCAGGAAACCGAGCGCGAACGCGAGCGCGCTCAGCAGGGGCGAGCCGGTCAGGTCGTAGACGAGGACGGACAGCGAGATCTCGGCGACCACCACGCCCAGGAGGGAGAGCAGGTGTGCCGCGAAGACCGCGCGGAACTCCCGTACGGCGAAGACGCGGGCATAGCCGGTGGATGGGGCGCTGAGCGTGTCCGTCATGGGCAGCAGCGTGACCGGCGCCGGAGCCGCGACATAGAGTTTCGGCTACAGCCGAATCTTCCCCTCGCTCAGTTACGGACCGCCATGCCATCCCGTCTGCACTTCGGTGAGGACGACTTCCTCCGCTGCCGCTTCGCCGTGTCGCCGTTGTGGGAGACGCAGGACGCGGTCCGTACCCTCAAGCGGCCGGACCGGCACGGCTATCACGCGCCCTGGCTGCGGCGGATCCGGGACGCCGCCGCCACGCTCGACCTCACCCCGCTGTGGCTGCTGATGCCGCGCCGCGGCCACTCCCCCGACTGGCTGTGCCCGCCGCCGAGCAGCGCGGCCACGTTCGAGGAGGAGATCGCGGCGGTCCGGGCGGCCGATCCCGAGGCGGCCCGGGAGGACACCGCCAAGTCCCTCGCGGACACCCCGGGCGCGCTGGACTCGCCGTACGGGCGGGCCTGGCTGGCCGATCCGGTGCGGATGGTGCGGGAGCTGGCGGACGCCATGGAGGAGGCCTGGCACCGGCTCATCGAACCGGACTGGCCCCGGCTGCGGGCCCTGCTGGAGGCCGACGTGGCGTTCCACTCGCGTCGGCTGGCCGAGGTGGGGCTGGGCGGGCTGCTGCCGGAGATCAACCGGCGGTGCGGTTGGGACGCGGGGACGCTGACCGTCGAGAGCAACGGCCGGCACGAGCGGCGGCTCGCCGGGCAGGGGCTTGTGCTCATGCCCAGCGTCTTCGTCTGGCCGGACGTGGTCAGCACCTTCGATCCGCCCTGGCAGCCGATGCTCGTGTATCCGGCGCGGGGCATCGGCGGTCTGTGGACGGAGGCCGCCGACCGTACGCCGGACTCGCTCGTACGACTCCTGGGGCGCGGCCGGGCGTCCGTGCTCACCGCCCTCGACGAACCCGCCACCACCACCGCGCTCGCCCACCGCCTGGGGCTCGCCCCGTCGTCGGTGTCGGCGCATCTGACCGTGCTGCGTGAGTCGGGGCTGCTGACCTCGCGGCGGTACGGCCACCAGGTGCTCTACGAGCGGACGCCGCTGGGGATCGCGCTGGGGTCGGGGCCCGGTGTCGCGTCCGGCTCGGACATATGACCCATGTCACGATGGGTGACTGACCGTTACTTCACGTCACCTCGCGCAAGGGAGCAGCATGTCCCGGCTGACCCACACCCTCGCCGCCCTCACCACCGCCGCCGCCCTCGGGCTCACCGCCGGCTGCTCGTCCGTCTCCGAGGTCGGCGAGGCCTCCGTGGCGGGCGCGGCCAGCGGAATCGCGAGCCCGGACCCGAACTCGCCGTTCTGGGTCGACCCGGCCGGCCCCGCCGCCGAGCAGATCGAGCTGTGGCGACGCGAGGGGCGTACGGCGGACGCGGCGCTGCTGCGGAAGATCGCCGACCAGCCCACCGCGCTGTGGCCGGCCGGGGAGATCGACCCCGGCCCGACCGTGCGGGCGGCGACCTCGGCGGCGCAGGCCGAGGACCGCACCGCGCTCTTCGTGGCGTACAACATCCCGCACCGGGACTGCGGTCAGCACTCGGCGGGCGGGGCCGCGGACGCGGACACCTACCGGGACTGGATCGGGAAGTTCGCGCAGGCGCTCGGCGACGCCAAGGCGCTGGTGGTGCTGGAGCCGGATGCCGTCGCGCACATCGTGGACGGGTGCACGCCCGGCGAGTACCACGCCGAGCGCGAGGAGTTGCTGGGCGAGGCGATCGGCCGGCTCAAGCAGCAGCCGCACACCAAGGTGTACCTGGACGCGGGCAACCCGTCCTGGATCCGGGACCCGGGAAGGCTGGTCGAGCCGCTGAAACGGGCCGGTCTGGAGACCGCGGACGGGTTCTCGCTCAACGTCTCCAACTTCCAGACCGACGCCGTCACCAAGAAGTACGGCCTCCAGCTGTCCGAGGATCTAGGCGGCAAGCACTTCGTCATCGACTCCAGCCGTAACGGCAACGGGCCGCTGCCGGGCGCCTGGTGCAACCCGCCCGGCAGGGCCCTGGGGACCCGGCCGACCACGAGGACCGACGAGCCCGCCCTCGACGCCTATCTGTGGGTGAAGCGGCCCGGCGAGTCGGACGGCACCTGCGAGGGCGGTCCCGCCGCCGGACAGTGGTGGCCGGAGTACGCCCTGGGCCTGGCGCGCAACACCCAGGGCTCGTAGCTCACTTCACCTGGATCCACTTCGCCTCCGACGGCGTGCCGTCCGCGTCCGTCACGAACAGCATGTACCAGCCCGGCGGGACGAGGCTCGGGTCCTTCGGCACGTCGACCGTCACCGAGTGGGCGTCCTTGGTCAGGCCCAGTTCGATGGAGCGCTGCTCGACGTCGGTGGTGTGGGTGACCGCGCTGGGCCGCATCAGCCGGGCCTTGACGATCCGGTCGGGGTGGTCGGTGCGGTAGGTCGCGCGGTGGTTCTCGTCGAGGACCTCCGCGCCGCCCCGCAGTACGGGCCGGTCGTCGCCGGCCCGGTGCAGGGCGGGCGGCGTGAAGACCTCCATCCGCTGCTCGAAGTGACCGAGCTTGGTGTTCTGCTGGTCGTCGAAGAGCGGGTCGGAGCCGAACGTGGCGACCCGGCCGTCGGGCAGCAGCAGCGCCTCGGAGTGGTAGTTGCGGCCGACCGTCGGGGCCGCGGCCTCGTGGAAGACGTTGTCCTTGGGGTCGTAGAACTGCGCCTTGAGGATGTTGCTGGCGCTGCGGCCGCGGTAGTCCTCGGAGCCGTTCGAGGTGAAGACGGTGTCGTCCGGCATGATCACGCTGTTCAGGTAGCGGGTGCCCTGGGGGAGGTTGGGGCCGTCCTTGAAGACGGGGTCGGCCGCCTTGAGGTCGACGACCGCGGTGCGCGGGGTCGACTTCCTGGACTCGCCGACGCCTCCGCCGCCGAGGATCATCACCTTCTGGTCCTGCGCGGGCGGCAGCAGCAGGGAGGCCGAGGTCTCGGTCTCGTCGGCGTCGCGCAGGCCCGGGATCTTCTCGAAGGTGTTGGTCTTCAGATCCCACAGGCCCGGCTCGCGGCCCTGGTCGGCGGGCCCGTAGCCGGCGTTGGAGGCCGGGTAGAAGAGCTTGCCGCCCTTGGTGAGGAACAGCGCGGGGTAGGTGGGGAAGTACCGCTTGGGGCCGCGGGACCACTTCTTGGTCTTCGGGTCGTAGATCTCGTTGTCGCCCGGGTCGATCACCCCGACGTCGTCCAGTCCGGAGACGGCGAGGACCCGGCCGTCGTCGAGGCCGACGAGGGTCGGGTACCAACGGGCCTTGTCCATCGGGTCGACGGGGATGTACCGCTCGGCGACCGGGTCGAACTCGTAGGCGGCGCGGATGCCCTGGAAGTCCTGCTTGTCGAGGGTGATCTTCTCCGACAGGCCGTACGTGTTGGCCGCGTCCTTGCCCTTCAGGCCGACGACCTCGTACTGGGCCTGCTTCTCGGTGACCGACATCGGGCCCTTCTCGACGGCCTCGACGAAGACACGGGCCTCGCTCGCCGTCACCTTCGTCTGCCAGGGCTGCATCACACCGCGGGCGTTGTACGTGACCTTGAACTTCTTCTTCGCCTTGGGGACGGTGACGTCGAACCTGGTGACGTACTCGACTCCGGCGGGTGAGCGGAAGCGGGTGCCCTTCTTCAGGACCATGGCCTTGTCGGGGTTCTCGTTCTTCACCCGCATGCCGCCGCCGGCCCGGTCGATCTCGCCGTCGAGGAGTTCGTAGCGGGCGGTGCCGCCGGCCACGAGCATGCGGCCGTCGGGGAGTTGGGCGTGGCCGGAGCAGAAGAAGTCGTCGGGCGTGGGGATCTTCTTGAAGGTGTCCGTCCTCGGGTCCCACAGGATCGTGTCGAAGGAGCCCTCGTCGAATTTCTTCTGCTCGTTGCCGGAGCCCGCGACGATCAGGACCTTGCCGGTGTGCAGGAGCGCCGCGTGGATGGCGTTGGTGCGGTACTCCTCCGGGATGTCGACCGTGGCCCAACTCCCGTACTTCGCCCGGTACTCGGGCTGCGCGATCTTGTACGCGTGGTACTGCTTCCCGGCGAAGTCCAGCGCGGCCGGGGCGTTGAGGCCGGCGAGGACGGCGATGCCGCCGATGCCGAGGACGGTCTTCTTGGTCTTCTGGGACGGCTGGTAGGCCATGGCCTAGTTGCCTCCTGTCGTGGTGCTGGAGGTGGTGGCGAGGGCGGGCTCGCTGCCGTCGACGACCCGGGGGGAGCCGTGCAGCGACTGCCGCTCACGGCGCTCCTTCAGCAGCGTGGCCGCCCAGACCGCCACCGGGGCCAGCGAGATGGCCATCGCGAGGACCGCCCAGGTGCGCATGGCCACATGCGTGTGATCGAGGACGACCGAGGCGGCCAGCGAGGTCCCGAGGAGGACCGCCCAGAAGAGATGGATACGGAAGGTGAGGAGCCGGTCCGGGCTGGCGTCCCCGCCCTTGGGGGTGACGACGAACCGGCTGGGGCGGCGGAGCAGGGCCGCGCCGAGGGACTTGAGGTAGATGGGCGCCGAGAGCGCCGACATCGCCATGCCCGCGAGGCCGCCCGAGCCCTCGGGTTCGTGCGGGGAGACGTTGTGGCGGCGGTTCCACAGGTAGAGGCCGATCTGGAGGGCGGCCGCGTCGCTGTAGAGCATCAGCCAGACGGAGGCGGCGACCTGGGTGCCGGACGCGCCGAACCAGAGGAAGAGGAAGCAGCTGAGGATGCCGAGGAACCAGTTGACGGCCGTCATCGGGTAGTAGACGAGCATCAGCGTGTACGAGAACAGCCGCCCGGGCGGCATCGTGAACGGCGCCTTCCAGTACTGCTTGAACAGCGTCTCGTACGTCCCCCTCGACCAGCGCATCTGCTGGGTGAAGAAGTCCGTCCAGGAGGCCGGCCCCTCGCCGACCGCCACGACGTCCGGGGTGTAGACGGAACGCCAGTGGTGGCGGGTCTTCGGGTTGCGGTGGCGGTGCAGCTCGAAGCCGGTGGCCATGTCCTCGGTGATGGAGTCGTACAGCCCGCCGATCTGCTTGACGGCCGCGATCCGTACGACGTTGTTGGTGCCGACGAACATCGGCGAGCGGTAGCGGTTGCCGGCCCGCTGGATCAGCGCGTGGAAGAGGAACTGCTGCGACTCGGCGGCCTTGGTGACGGGGTTGTGGTAGTTGCCGTACACCTGCGGGCCGACGACGAAGGAGACGTCCGGGTCACGGAAGTAACCCATCATCCGCTCAAGGAAGTTGGGCAACGGGACGTGGTCGGTGTCGACCGAGGCGAAGAACTCGTACTCGGCGCCGTGCATCGCGATCCACGCGTTGTAGTTGCCGTGCTTGGTGCGGGCCTTGTGGACACCCTTGGCGCGGTTCCACTCCGGGACGCCGTGGCGGGTGAAGTGCCGGACGCCGAGTTCCACGCACAGGGCCTTCGCCTTTTCGTCGTCTCCTTCGTCGAGGAGCCAGACGTCGAGCGGGCCGGTGTGGGTGACCTTCGTGGCGCCTTCGAGGGTGGCGCGGACCATCGAGAGGGGTTCCTTGCCCGGGACGTACGTCGTGAGGAAGGCGACGCGGGTGCCGGGTTCGGGGGTGACGGGGACGGGGTCACGGGCGACGAGGGTCGCGTGGGCCACGGAGGCCACGTTGACGACCATGAACAGCTCGATGAGCCCGATGGCTATGAGCATCGTGATGTCGAGCCAGACCATCCACGCGTCGCCGCCCTCGCGCTCGACCCAGTGGGTCGGCCAGACGAGGTACACCAGCAGGACGCCGGTGAGCACGGGTGCGAGGGACATCAGCAGGATGGCGCGTATTCGGTGCGGCTCGCCGGCGAGGAGTGAGGTGTACTGCACCCGGTACGACGAGCCGGACGGCTCCGTCAGCGGTCCGGCCAGTCGGCTGTAGGTGTCGTAGTCGTAGCCCTCCGGCCGCACAGCGCCCTCCAGTGATCGAAACATCCGATATGCCCGATAGAGACACAAAAGTGGAGTTTCCTGGGTGTGTCGAACTGGGAGGGTCCAGCCGGGCGACCGTGGACTCAGAGGCGCGGGGCCCCGGTCACGGACATCACCAGCGAGTACAGCGAGGTGTCGGCGGCGATGAACAGACGGTTGTTCCGGGGGCCGCCGAAGGCGATGTTGGCGACCGGCTCGGGCACCCGCAACCGACCGATGAGGGTGCCGTCGGGGTCGTAGCAGTGGACTCCGTCGGCGAGGGCGGCCGCCCACAGGCGTCCCTGGTCATCGAAGCGGATGTTGTCGAAGTGGACGCCGTCACGGGCCTCGGCGAAGACCTTGCCGCCGACGAGCGTGCCGTCGTCGTGGACGTCGTACACATGGATACGGGCGGCCCGGGAGTCGGAGACGTACAGCCGCCGCTCGTCCGGGGACAGGATGACGCCGTTGGGCCCCTCGAACCCGTCGGCGGCGAGATGCACCCGCCCGTCCGCCGGGTCGATCCGGTAGACGTTGCAGGCACCGATCTCGGACTCGGCGCGATGGCCCTCGTAGTCGGTCACGATGCCGAAGTCCGGGTCGGAGAACCAGATCGTGCCGTCGGAGCGGACGACGGAGTCGTTCGGCGAGTTGAGCCGCCTGCCCTCGTAGTGCGTGGCCAGGACGGTGACCGTACCGTCGGCCTCGGTACGGGTGAGGCGGCGGTTGCCCTGCTCGCATGTCACCAACCGCCCCTGCCGGTCGAGGGTGTTGCCGTTGCTGTACCCGGCCGGGCTGCGGAACACCCCCACCGCGCCGGTGGCCTCGTCCCAGCGCAGGATGCGGTCGTTGGGGATGTCGCTCCAGATCAACTGCCGCCACGCGGGCAGATACAGCGGCCCCTCGGCCCAGCGGCAGTCGTCGTACAGCACCTCCAGCCTGCTGTCGCCGTTCGTGCAACGCCCGGTGCGGAAGCGGTCGTCCAGGATCTCGTACAGGCTGTCGGTGGCCATGGGGTCCTCTCGGATAGGCGGGTCCTACAGGTCAACGGCGGTTCGTGCGCCGCAGATGAAGTCGTACCGCACGCTGGGCCACCGGCCCCAGCTCCTCCAACGCGGCCACCAGGACACCGAGTTGTTCCAGCGCGTCCAACGCCGCCGTCGCGCCCGGCAGGTCCACGCCCTCGTACAGTTCGATGCCCACGAAGGACGCGGCGACCGCCCGCGCCAGACCCGCCGGATCGGTGAACTCCTCGAACGGCGTGCCCGCGAGCACCCTCCTGAGCACCTTCTCGATCTCGGTGATCCAGGACTCGAGGCCCGCCGCCGTGGCCGCCGCGAGGCTCTCATGGGTCTGGGCGCCGGCCAGGAGCTGGCCGAGGAGGGCGACATGGCCGCCGGAGCGCTCCTCCTCGTGGATCCGCCGTCCCACCACGAGGAGTTCGGAGAGCGAGCCCACCTGGTCGAAGCGGGGGCGGTAGCGGGCCACGGCCTGCTCGGCGCCGTACCGGCAGGCCGCCGCGAGGAGTTCGTCGACCGAGCCGAAGTGGTAGAAGACCAGGGCCTGGTTGACCCCCGCCGCCGAGGCGATCGTACGGGCCGACGCCTTGGCGATGCCCTGGTCCACGAGGGTCCGCAGGGCGCCTTCCAGCAGCTTGGTCTTCGTCTCCGCCGACTTCGCGGTCTCCGGGCTCACGCGCGCGACTCCTCACGGACCGGGCGCAGGCCGGGGCGGACGCCGCAGGAGCGGATGTCGCGGTACGTCGCCCTGAAGGAGCCCTCGTAGCCGAAGAGGGGCCCGAAGTACTTGTTGACGACCCTGACCCGGATGCGGAAACGGCCCGTCGAGTCGTCGTAGGACTCACGGACCTCGGCCGTCGCGCCGATCAGCTCGGGCACCCGCACGTCCACCACACCCTCCCTGAACCGGTGTTCACCGGAGCGGATGAGGAGCGAGCCGTCGGACTCGGCGTGGAAGCGGAGGTCGGTGGCCAGGTGCTGGTGGGTGCCGAGGTAGTCCAGGATCCGGTCGCCCCGGGGGCCCAGCACCATCTGGGCGTCGAAGCGACGCGAGCGGCCGGGCAGGTCGAAGGTACGCACGAAGGTCACCGTCTCACGGCCGTAGGTGTCGGCGTACGGCACGTTCTCGATGACGAAGGGAACGTTCCGTCCGGTGCGCGGGACCAGGATGTTCCGGGTGGTCCCGAGCGCGAGAAACGGCTTCACGAACGCCCCACCGTGCCAGATCCGCTCCATCACCCCTCGCCCCGTGCACGCCTCACCACTCCCCAGGCCGACCGAGAAACGGCGCTGAAGCTGGGGGTGAAGGGCGTCGAAGGCGGGGCCCATCGCGGTACGGAAGATCGAGGCCGGGGCGGGCGACGCGGGGGAAGCGAGCGTTTCGGAGTGCACGGGAGGCGTGGTCATCGCGGGGCTCCTGAGTGGGCGGGAAGGCGCGGTGGGCGCGAGGGTTCTCGGGGAGGGTGGGGGCGCGGTCGTCGCGCGGAGGCGGTCTGGCGGGCGGGGGTGCGGTCGGCGCGAGGGTTCTCAGGTGGTGCGGGCGCGGTCGTCGCCGGGTCTGTCCAGGGGGAAAGCGCGGTGGGCGCGGGGT
>JABFXD010000978.1 GCA_013361925.1 Streptomyces sp.
TACGGCTACCGCGACTACGAGGCGGCGTTCGCGGACGCCGCGAGTGGCCGCGGCGGCAAGGTCATCCTCGACTGGACTGTTTGAATTCTTGGCACGGTTCGCCTCCGGGGCGCCTGTTGCCGGTGTCCCCCTTCGGCTCACTCGCCCTCACGTCCCTATTGGAGCCCCAGATGTTCGACACCGTCCGTAGCGACCTGCGCGCCACCCTCGACGAGATCCGCGCCGCCGGTCTGCACAAGCCCGAGCGCGTCATCGGCACCCCGCAGTCCGCGACCGTCGCCGTCACCGCGGGCGGCCGTCCCGGTGAGGTCCTCAACTTCTGCGCCAACAACTACCTCGGTCTCGCCGACCACCCCGAGGTCGTCGCCGCCGCCCACGAGGCGCTCGACCGCTGGGGCTACGGCATGGCGTCCGTGCGCTTCATCTGCGGTACGCAGGAGGTCCACAAGGAGCTGGAGGCGCGCCTCTCGGCGTTCCTCGGCCAGGAGGACACGATCCTCTACTCCTCCTGCTTCGACGCCAACGGCGGTGTCTTCGAGACCCTCCTCGGCGCCGAGGACGCGGTCATCTCCGACGCCCTCAACCACGCGTCCATCATCGACGGCATCCGCCTGTCCAAGGCCCGCCGCTTCCGCTACGCCAACCGCGACATGGCCGACCTGGAACGGCAGTTGAAGGACGCCTCCGACGCGCGCCGCCGCCTGATCGTCACCGACGGCGTGTTCTCCATGGACGGTTACGTGGCCCCCCTGCGCGAGATCTGCGACCTCGCCGAGCGCTACGACGCCATGGTCATGGTCGACGACTCGCACGCCGTCGGCTTCGTCGGCCCCGGCGGTCGCGGCACCCCCGAACTGCACGGCGTGATGGACCGCGTCGACATCATCACCGGCACCCTCGGCAAGGCGCTCGGCGGCGCGTCCGGCGGCTATGTGGCCGCCCGCGCGGAGATCGTCGCCCTGCTGCGCCAGCGGTCGCGCCCGTACCTGTTCTCCAACACGCTCGCCCCGGTGATCGCCGCGGCCTCCCTCAAGGTCCTCGACCTGCTGGAGTCGGCGGACGACCTGCGGGTCCGGCTGAACGAGAACACGGCCCTGTTCCGCCGCAGGATGACCGAGGAGGGCTTCGAGATCCTCCCCGGCGACCACGCCATCGCCCCGGTGATGATCGGCGACGCGGCGAAGGCGGGCCGCCTCGCGGAGCTGCTCCTGGAGCGCGGGGTGTACGTGATCGGCTTCTCCTACCCGGTGGTGCCGCAGGGCGCCGCCCGTATCCGCGTCCAGCTGTCGGCGGCGCACTCCACGCGGGACGTGAACCGCGCGGTGGACGCCTTCGTCGCGGCCCGGGCCGAGCTGGAGGCGGCGGCCTCCGTGGAGTCGGCGGGCTGAGCCGGAGCACACGGGGGCATTTGAGACAATCGATCCCATGATCGAAGCGCGGCGGCTGCACATCCTCCGGGCGGTGGCCGACCACCGTACGGTGACGGCGGCTGCCGCCGCGCTGTATCTCACCCCCTCGGCGGTGTCCCAGCAGCTCACGGCCCTGGAGCAGGAGACCGGGCACCGCCTGGTCGAGCGCGGTGCGAAGGGTGTACGGCTGACCGCGGCCGGCGAGATCCTGCTGAGCCACACCAACGCCGTCCTCGCCCAGCTGGAGCGCGCGGAGGCCGAGCTGGCCGCGTACGGCTCGGGGGAGGCCGGCACGGTCACCGTCGCCTCCTTCGCCACCGGCATCGCCCTGGTGGTGGCGCCCGCGGTGGCGCGGCTCGCCGTGACCGCCCCCGGCATCAGGATCCGCGTCCAGGACGCCGAGGGTGACGCCAGTCTGCCGATGGTCCTGGACCGGCAGGTCGATGTCGCGGTCGCCGTCGAGTACCGCGGGGCGCCCCCGGCCGACGACCCCCGCCTCACGCACGTCTCCCTGTACGCCGAGCCCTTCGACGCGGTCGTCCCGGTGAGCCACCGGCTGGCCGAGGCCGGCGAGGTGCCCCTGGCGGAGCTCGCCAAGGATCCCTGGATCGGCCCCTACCCGGGCAACCCCTGCCATGAGGTCGTGGTCCTGGCCTGCGAGAACGCGGGCTTCCAGCCCAGCCTCGAACACTCCTCGGACGACTTCCGCGCGGTCGTGGCCCTGGCCTCGGCCGGGGCGGGTGTGGCCCTCGTCCCGCGCTCGGCGCTGATCGGCATGGACCACACGGGCGTGGTCGTCCGGCCGGTCGACGGCGTCGCGCCCACCCGCCGGGTGTTCGCGGCGGTGCGCCGGGGAGCGGAGGGGCATCCGCTGATCCGTCCGGTGGTGGAGGCGCTGGCTCAGGCGGCTGAGAGCGGGACGTAACCTGCCTGTTTCATATCTGGGATACCGTCCCGAATATGAAACACGCTGAGGCCGCAGAAGCCGGCCCGGACCCCGTCGACGCCCGCCTGGGCACCCGGCTGACCGAACTGCGGGCCGAACGCGGCTGGTCCCTGGGTGAGTTGGCGGCCCGCACCGGAGTGAGCAAGTCGACCCTGTCCCGGGCCGAGCGCGCGGAGACCAGCCCCACCGCCGCGCTGCTGAACCGTCTGTGCGCGGTCTATGGCCGGACCATGTCCCAGCTCCTGAGTGAGGTCGAGACCGAGCCCCCGCTCCTGGTCCGGGCCGCCGAGCAGCCCGTGTGGGAGGACCGCGCCTCCGGTTTCCTGCGCCGCTCCGTGTCACCGCCGCACACCGGGCTGCGCGGCGAACTCGTCGAGGGACGGCTCGCCCCGGGCGCCGACATCGCCTACGACAGGCCGCCCGTGCCCGGCCTCGAACAGCACATCTGGGTGCTGGAAGGCGCCCTCGCCATGACCGCCCAGGACGTCGAGCACCACCTCGCCGCAGGCGACTGTCTGCGGCTGCGGGTGCGGGGGGCGACCCGGTTCCGGTGCGTGGGGGACGAGCCGGTGCGGTATGTGCTGGCGGTGGTGCTGCCGTGACGTTCATCCGACTGGACGCGGACCAAGTTCCGCTGTACGTCGAGGAGTTGGCGGACCTGATGGTCGACACCGTCGACGGTGGCGCCTCGATCGGCTTCCTCGCCCCGCTCGACCGCGCGGCGGCCGTCGCCTGGTGGAAGGAACGGGCGGCCGGCGTGGCGGCCGGACACCTCGCCCTCTGGATCGCCCGCGGCGACGACCGGACGCTCGGCACCGTCAGTCTCGTCTTCCCCGACAAGCCCAACAGCCGCCACCGCGCCGAACTGGTCAAGCTCATGGTGCACCGGGACGCACGCGGACGAGGTCTGGGACGCGGCCTCCTGGCCACCGCCGAACAGGCCGCCACGGACGCCTGTATCACGCTGCTCCACCTCGACACCGAGACCGACAGCCCGGCCGAGCGCCTCTACGCCTCGGCGGGCTGGACCAGGGTCGGCGTGATCCCCGACTATGCGGCGGATCCGGGCGGGGTGCTCAGGGGAACCACCCTCTACTACAAGCACCTGGGAGCCGTCGGCCAGGGCAAGCCCCCGGGGACAACCGCTCCCACCAGGTGATTGTCAGTGGCAGCCGCTACGGTGCGTCCCATGCCGGATGCCGAAGACGTACGCCGTATCGCCCTGTCCCTGCCGGACACCACGGAGAAGATCGCCTGGAGCATGCCCACGTTCAGGGTCGCGGGGAAGATGTTCGCCACCCTGCCCGAGGAGGAGACCTCCCTCGCGGTGCGCTGCCCCAAGGAGGAGCGGGACGAACTGGTGCTCGCCGAGCCGGAGAAGTTCTGGATCGCCGACCACGAGGCACAGTTCGCCTGGGTGCGGGCTCGCCTCGCCGCCCTGGAGGACGAGGACGAACTGCGGGACATCCTGGCTGACTCCTGGCGCCAGGCGGCCCCGCCCCGACTCCTCGACAGCTACCCGGAGTTGGGGCGTCCGCTCGGGGAGTGAAATTGCCCGGGCGCTGTCAGTGCCCCGTGGCATGATCCGAAGGCATGGCGGAGGTGGCGGCCCGCGGGGGTGGTGCTCGGGAGACGGGGGTGAGGGATGACCGAGGTGTCGTCGAAGAGGCGGAGGGACGCGCATCGCGCACCCACCGGCGACGTCGCCGAGCGTCCGGCGAGCAAGGCGCCCGAGCCCGCCGTCTGGTCCCGCGACTTCGCCCTGTTCTTCGTCGCCCGCGCCGTCGCCGCCCTCGGCCACACCATCCTCCCCGTCGCCCTCGCCACCGGCCTGCTCCAGCACGGATACGGGGCGGGCGCGGTCGGCCTCGCGATGGCCGCCTCCGCCGCCTCCTTCGCCGGGTTCGTGGTCTTCGGCGGGGTCGTCGCCGACCGCTTCGACACCCGCAAGGTGATGATCGGCGCGGACCTGGTGCGCCTCGCCACCCAGACGCTCGCCGCAGCGCTCTTCTTCTCCGGGCACGTGGTGCTCTGGCAGATCTGCGTCATCGGCTTCGTCAACGGCCTGGCGGGCGCCCTGTTCCAGCCAGGCGTCGCCAGCACCGTCCCCCGGCTCGCGACCGACGTCCAGGGTGCCAACGGCGCGATACGCATCGCCGAGGCGGGCGCCCAGCTCGCCGGACCCGTGTGTGCCGGGCTGCTCGTCGGCTTCGCCACGGCGGGCGGCGTCTTCGCCGTGGACGCCGCCATGTACGCGGTCAGCGCCCTGTGTCTGCTACTCCTCCGGCTGCCGCCACGCGCCCCGGACGACGGACCGACACCGCACCGGACGAGCACCTTCCGGGCCGATCTGGTCACCGGCTGGCGGGAGTTCAGAGCGCGCAGCTGGCTGTGGGGCGTCATCGCCATCTGGGGCCTCTACATGATCGCCGTCTCGGGCCCGACCGTTCCGCTGGTCGCCACCGAGGTCGTCCAGGACCACGGACCGCGCGCCTACGGCCTGGTGAACTCAGCCCTCGGCGCCGGAACCGTCGTCGGCGGCCTTCTCGCCCTGCGGCTGCGCCCCCGCCGGATGCTGCGCGCCGGATCGATCGCCCTGGTCGGCTTCGGCGCCTTCCCGGCGGCCGTCGGCGCGGGCCTCGGCGTGCCCGCCATGATGGCCGGGGCCGCCGTCGCCGGGACCGGCATGGCCTTCTGGAGCGTGATGTGGGCGACCAGCATCCAGACCCAGGTCCCGCCCGACGCCCTCAACCGCATCCACGCCTACGACGTCGCGGGCTCCCTCGCGCTGATGCCGGTCGGCCAGGCTCTCGCGGGCCCGTCCGCCGCCGCCCTCGGCGCCGACCACGTCCTGCTCGTCGCCGGGGTGATGAGCCTGGTCGTCTGCGGCGCCCTGCTCGCGACGGCGCCGATACGGAACCTGGTGCGCGCCGACGACGCCGGGGCCGTCGATAAACGGGTGCGCGACCACTGACCCGAGTGCGGTATTGTTTCCCTGCACGTTCGGCCGGGGGAAAGCCCAGGTCAGACGGACACCGGGACGTGGCGCAGCTTGGTAGCGCACTTGACTGGGGGTCAAGGGGTCGCAGGTTCAAATCCTGTCGTCCCGACGGTGTGGAGAGGCCCTCACAGGCGACAGCCTGTGAGGGCCTTTTCCTGTGCCGTCAGTGCGTTCCCGGATCGTTGACGAGATCCACCCACGTCCGCCGCTCCGCGGAACGGCTCATCGCGTCCAGCGCCGCCGCGCTCGCCACGGCGTCGTCGAGCGTCGCGCCGTACGGCGTCCCCTCGGCCACCGACCGCAGGAACCCGTACGCCTCGATGACCTTCAGGTCGTCGTAGCCCATGGTGTTGGCCGAGCCCGGCTGGAACGCGCCGAACTCGCCGGCGCCCGGGCCGACGTACACCGTGCTGACCGGCTGGTCCTGGTAGGCCGTACCGCGGCTGACGCCCAGCTCGCCCATCCGCCGGTAGTCCCAGAAGACCGCGCCGGTCGTGCCGTGGATCTCGAAGCCGTAGTTGTTCTGCTCGCCGACCGAGACCCGGCAGGCCTCCAGGACACCCCGGGCGCCGGAGGAGAAGCGGAGGAGGCAGTTGACGTAGTCGTCGTTCTCGACCGGGCCCAGCTCGCCGCCCGTCGCGCGGGTGTGGCCCGCGGTGGCGCCGGTCGGGCGGGCCCGCTCGGGGACGAAGATCGCGGTGTCGGCGGTCAGCGACTCGATGTCGCCGAGGAGGTGGCGGGCCAGGTCGACGCCGTGCGAGGCGAGGTCGCCCAGGACGCCGCTGCCGCCGCGCTGAAGCTCGTACCGCCAGGTCAGGGCGCCCTCGGGATGGGCGGCGTAGTCGCTGAAGAGGCGGATGCGGACGTGCGTGACGGTGCCGATCTCGCCGGCGGCGATCAGTTCCCGGGCGGCCTGGACGGCGGGGGCGTTGCGGTAGTTGAAGCCGACCGTGGCCTGGACGCCGGCCTTGGCGACCGCGTCGGCGACCGCGCCCGCGTCCTGGGCCGTCAGGCCGACCGGCTTCTCGATCCAGATGTGCTTGCCCGCCTCGGCCATCGCGACGCCGATCTCGCGGTGCAGGAAGTTCGGGGCGGTGATGCTCACGGCCCGCACGCGCGGATCGGCGGCCACCTCGCGCCAGTCGCGGGTCGCGGACGCGAAGCCGTACTGGTCCGCCGCCTGCTCGGCCCGGCCGGGCACCTCGTCGGCGACCGTCACCAGTTCCGGCCGCAGCGGCAACTGCGGGAAGTGGTGCGGCAGCCGGGCGTACGCCTGGGTGTGCACCCGCCCCATCCAGCCGAAACCCACCACGGCGATGCCGAGCCTGTCCACGATGACCGCCCTTCGTCGGAACCTGCTTTTGGACCGTTCCAAAGCCTTGCTGGCCTACGATGAGACGGACAACAGCAGGTGTCAAGGTCTTGCAGGGCGAGGAACATGTATGGAACGGTCCATGGGATGAGGACCCCGACCATCCGTGACGTCGCCGAGCGCGCCGGTGTCTCCAAGTCGCTGGTGTCGCTGGTGCTGCGGGGCTCGGAGGGCGTGCGGCCCGAGAAGCGCGCGGCCGTCCTCGCCGCCGTCGAGGAACTCGGCTACCGGCCCAACGCCGCCGCCCGCAGCCTCAGCGAGCGCCGCACCCGGACGGTCGGCGTGCTCCTGAACGACCTGCGCAACCCCTGGTTCGTGGAGCTCCTCGACGGGCTCAACTCCCGGCTCTACGACAGCGGCCTGCACATGCTGCTCGCCGACGGGCACCTCAACCGCCGGCTCGGCGAGGACCTCACCCGCACCTTCACCGAACTGCGCGTCGACGGCCTGATCGCCGTCGGCACCCTCCAGGACCCCGAGGCCCTGCGCGCCGCCGCCGGACAGGTTCCGACCGTCGTCGCGGGCGCCCGGGAACCGGAGCTGCCGGGCGTGGACGTCGTCGCCAACGACGACGAACAGGGCGCCCGGCTGGCCACCGAGCACCTCATCGGGCTCGGCCACCGGCACATCGCGCACATCGCCGCCCAGGGGGCCGTGGGGGAGCTGCGGCGGCGCAGCTTCGAGGCGGTGATGCGGGAGCACGGGCTGGCCGGGACGGCGGTCACGGAACAGGGCGACCTGACCGAGGAGGGCGGCTACCGGGCCGCCGTACGCCTGCTCAGCCGCCCGCGGCGGCCCACCGCGATCTTCGCCGCCAACGACATGACCTGCGTCGGCGCGCTGTCCGCGGCCGAGGAGAGCGGGCTGCGGGTACCGCGGGACCTGTCGCTCGTCGGCTACGACAACACCTACCTGTCGCGGCTGCGCCACCTGTGGCTGACCACCGTGGACAACGCCAGCCGTGACGTGGGCCGACGGGCGGCCCAGCGGCTTCTGGACCGGATCGAGACCCCGGACCGGCCGCGCGAGGTCGAACTCGCCACGCCCACCCTCGAGGTGCGCGGCAGCACGGCGCCGCCCCCGCCGTAGACGGTCAGCCGCCGCCGTCGAGTTCGGTGCACTGGCGGACCACCCGCAGTTCATGGCCGTCCAGCCGCATCTCGTACAGCTTGCCCCGGGCGTTCTCGAACGGCCGGTGCAGGATCATCGTCAACCCGCCCTCGAAGGTGCGGAACAGCATGCCGTGCCCGCTGTCGTCGCGGACCAGCGGCCGCCGCTGACGCCAGGGGCCGCGGAGGTCACCGGACTCGGAGACGGCGTACGTCTGGACGTAGCCGCCGCTGATGTTGCCGTCCGGGCCGACGGCGTTCTTCTCGTAGGTCGACCACAGCATGAGCAGCGAGCCGTCCGGGGTGGGGTACAGCTGGGGGCCGTCGGTGATGTACGGCGGGAGCTGGCCCGGGACGCCGGCCGGGATCTGCTCGCCCAGCCAGGGCGCGTCGGACGCCTTGAAGAGGAACACCGGGTCGCCGACGGTCCGCGTCAGGTCCGGGGCCAGCCGGATCGCCTCCATGGTGCCGTCGATGGTCTGGAGCCACTCGTGCGCGTAGACCATCCAGGGCCGCCCCTCCCGGTCGACGTGGAGCGTTCCGTCGAGGGTCATCAACTCCGGCGGAGGGGTGGGCCGTTCGGGGTCGACGACGGTGAACGGGCCCAGCAGGGAGTCGGACACGGCGGTGACCGTGCCGCGCAGATGGTTCCGGAGCTGGAAGGGG
This sequence comes from Streptomyces sp., assembly GCA_013361925.1. Classification (GTDB taxonomy): domain Bacteria; phylum Actinomycetota; class Actinomycetes; order Streptomycetales; family Streptomycetaceae; genus Streptomyces. The sequence continues at coordinate 8,504 of JABFXD010000978.1, forward strand.
GTGCCCCATGGGTTGGGCGGCGGTACGGGGAGGGGCCGGTTCTCGTCGTGCAGGGTGGTGAACAGGTAGTACCGGCCCGCCCACTTGTGCACCTCCGGCGCCCAAGCGCCCTCCGTGGCCCAGATGTCGCCCTGGTCGGCGGTCAGGAAGACCGGCACCGGGCGGGTCCAGTCCCGCAGGTCGTGGCTGCGGTAGACCATCGTGCCGGTGCCCTCCACGCCCGACACGGACGGGTCGTTGGAGGTGTAGAGGTAGTAGGTGCGGGTCTCTTCGTCGGCGACGACGAACGGATCGTGCAGCGGCATGTCGGGCAGCCGCATCAGTGCGTTCTCCACCACGCCACGAACGATACGACGCGGCGGGGTGGCCTGTGAGGTCAGGGCCGTCCGGCGGCCAGCACCTCGTGGGCGAGCGTGACCAGGTCCGGGATGGCCGGGTGCCCGACTCCCTCGCGCCAGGCGAGGACGAGCGGGACGGGCGGGGCGTCCGTGAGGGGCCGGTAGACCAGCGAGGGGTGGGCGTGGCTGCTCGGGGTCGCCGTCGTGGAGATGCCCACGGCACGGCCCGCCGCGATGGCCATGAGCCACTCGTCGGTGTTGGTCACCTCGATGGTCGCGGAGGGGCGGGCGGTCGGCGGCCACAGGTCCATCGTCGTCGTCCCCGCCACGACGTTCACGGCGATCGGACGATCGACCAGGTCGGCCAGGGTGACCCGGGGAAGGTCCGCCAGCGGGCTGTCGGCCGGGAGGACGACGACCCGTTCCTCCCAGGTCAGCAGCTCGGTGCGGAGCCCGGGCGAGCTGACCTCGCCCCTTAGCAGCGCCGCGTCGACCCGGCCCTGGGTGAGGCCCGCCGTGCGGTCGTCGACGCGGAGCAGTTCGAGCCGGGTACCGGGGTGTGTCTCGTCCCAGCGGCGGAGCAGCGCGACGGTGTGGTCGCCGAGCGCCGCCCAGGGATGCCCGAGGCGGAGCGGCCAGCTCCGCAGCCCGCCCGGGTCGAGGGCGGTGTCGACGGCGGACAGCGCGGCGGCGGCCTTCTCCCGGAAGACCCGGCCCTGCGTGGTCAGCTCCAGATGATGGGTGGACCGGTCGACCAGACGGGCGCCCAGATGGTCCTCCAGTCGGCGCAGCGTGCGCGACAACGCGGGCTGGCTCACATGGAGCAGGGCGGCGGCACGGGTGATGTTGCCCTCCTCGGCGATGACGAGGAAGGCCCGCAGGTGGCGCAGTTCCACGGTCATGCTTCCAGAGCATAACCGCAGGGAAATCGGCATTTCACGGGGAGCGGCCGGCTGCCTAGCGTGAACGCCATGACCTCTACGGTGACCAGCTCGCCCGCGCTCGTACGGCACCCCGCGGGGCGTGGCAGTCTCGGCGGCGTCGGCCTCGTGCTCTTTGGCGCGGTGTCCGTGCAGTTCGGCTCGGCCTGCGCCGCGCTGCTGTTCCCGCGCGCCGGGGCGCTCGGCACGGTCGGTCTGCGCATCGCCTTCGCCGCGCTGCTGCTCCTCGCCGTCACCCGACCCCGGCTGCGCGGCCACTCCCGTACGGACTGGGCTGTCGTCACCGGCTTCGGCCTGGCCCTCGGCGGCATGAACCTGCTCTTCTACCAGGCCATCGCCCGCATCCCGCTGGGCGCGGCCGTCACCCTGGAGGTCCTCGGCCCGCTCCTGCTGTCGGTGCTGGTCTCGCGGCGCGCGGCGAGTTTCCTCTGGGCGGCGCTGGCGTTCGCCGGGGTCTGTCTGCTGAGCGGCGGCGACCTGGGGAGCCTCGACGCGGGCGGAGTGGCCTTCGCGCTGGGCGCCGGGGCGATGTGGGCGGCGTACATCCTGCTCAACGCCCGCGCGGGCGCCCGCTTTCCACGCCTGGACGGTCTCGCGATCGCGATGTGCGTCGCCGCGTTCGTCAGCCTGCCGCTGGGTGTCGCCGCGTCGGGAGCGGCACTGCTGGAGCCGGGTGTGCTGGGCCTCGGGCTCGCCATCGCGGTGCTGAGCTCGGGAGTGCCGTACACCCTCGAACTGCTCGCCCTGCGCCGGCTCTCCGCGGGGACCTTCGCGGTCCTGATGAGCCTCGCGCCCGCGCTCGCGGCGACGGCGGGCTGGCTGGTGCTGGGCCAGGGGCTGTCGCTGCCGCAGTGCGGGGCGATCGGCTTGGTGGTGGTCGCGAGTGTGGGGGCGGTGCGGGCGGGAGGACGGTGAGAGGGAGCCCGGCATCCGGGCTCCCTCCCCGGTGCGTTACTGCTGCGCCGCCTTGCGTCGTCGTACGACCAGAACCGCGCCCGCGCCCACGGCGACCGCCGCGGCGGCCGCGCCCGCGAGGGGCAGCGTCGCGCCGGAACCGGTGCTGGCCAGGTCGCCGTCAGCCGTCGTCGCGGAGCCGGAGGTGCCGGACGCCGAGGAGCCGCCGGACGTGGTCGAGCCGCCGCCGGAGCCGGAGCCGCCGGAGGTGGAGCTCCCGGAGGCACCACCCGTCGAGGACGTCGAGCCGCCACCACCCGTGCCGGCCGACCCGCCGCCGTCGCCGGACGAGTCGCCCGTGACGTCGAGCGGGATCTCGATGCTGTCGTTCTCCGGGTTCTTGTCGTACGGCCGGGCCTGTCCCGTCAGCTTCGCCGAGGCCTTGGCGCCGCTGACCGCCTTGTCGATGCGCAGCTTGAAGGTGCGGTTCTCGACGGCGTTCTCCTTGAGCCAGCGCTGGGCGGTACCGCACTCGTAGACCCCGGCGCCGACCTTGGTGCAGGGCGCGGCCTTCGTGACGGTGGTGCCCGCCGGGATGGTGACGCGGACCTTCGTCACGGAGTTGTCCAGCTCACCGAGGACCCAGCCCGGCCCGGCGTTGGTGAGCGTCACCTTCAGTGACACCGTGTCGCCGACCTTGCCGCTCAGCTTGTCGGCGGTCAGCTGGAGGTCGGCG
>JABFXD010000890.1 GCA_013361925.1 Streptomyces sp.
AAGCGCGCCGTGAGCGCCCCCAGGGCCGCGCCCGCCGCGACGTCGGAGGGGTAGTGGACGCCGACGACGAGGCGCGAGAGGCACATGGCGGCGGCGAGGGGTGGGATCAGGCGCGTCGCGTGCCGGGAGCGCCCCTTGCTCGTTCCGCACGCTCCCAGCGCGCCGAAGGCGACCGCGGCCGCCGCGGCGGAGGCCGCGTGCGCGCTCGGGAAGGAGTAGCGGCCGACGGTGCGGACGAGGGGTTCGACATGCGTGGGGCGAGGGCGGCGCACCACCCTTTTCACGCCCATGCTGACGGCGTGTGCGCCCGCGACGAGCGCTGTTCCACGCAACCAGGCACCGCGCCGAGCGCCGTCCACGGCGGCTCCCGCGAGGCCGGCCGCGAGCCACAGCGCCCCGTGTTCGCCGGCCCGGGACAACGCACGCGCGGCACCACCGACGCGCGGATCGGCACCGGACGCCCAGAGTGCCGAAAGGATTCGGTGGTCGATGCCGTCGTGCGCGACGTGGTGGTCGAAGAGGCCCATGAGGCCTCACTGTTCACGCGGACGCCGCCTGAACTCCGGCAATATTGAGCGACATCCCATTAATCACCCATTTCGGGGAGAGGGTTGATGTTCTGTGATGTTCCGGATGTCCACAAACCAATCGCCCACTTGAGGGCGATACGGTCACCGACATGTCTGCCGACACCGTTTCCGTCACGGGATGGGGCCGTACGGCGCCCACCACGGCCCGTCTGGTCCGCCCCCGGACGTACGAGGAGGCCGTGGCCGCGGTCCGCGGCTGCGGGGCCCGCGGAAGCATCCCCAGAGGCCTTGGACGGGCGTACGGCGACGCGGCGCAGAACGCCGGCGGCGAGATCCTCGACATGACGGGACTGGACCGCGTGCACGCGATCGACGCCGACGGCGGCACCGTGCTGTGCGCCGCGGGCGTCTCCCTGCACCGGCTGATGCGGGTCCTGCTGCCGCTCGGCTGGTTCGTCCCGGTCACGCCCGGCACCCGCTACGTCACGGTCGGCGGAGCCATCGGCGCCGACATCCACGGCAAGAACCACCACGTCTGCGGCGCCTTCTCCCGGCATGTGCTGTCGTTCGAACTCCTCACCGCCGACGGCGAGATCCGCACCGTGCGCCGCGGCACGCCCCTGTTCGACGCGACCACCGGCGGTATGGGCCTGACCGGCGTGATCCTGACGGCGACGGTGCAGCTCCAGCCGGTGCAGACCTCGCTGATGACGGTCGACACCGAACGCGCGCGTGACCTCGACGACCTGATGGCCCGGCTGTCCGCCACCGACGACCACTACCGGTACTCGGTCGCCTGGATCGACCTGCTCGCACGGGGCACCGCGACCGGCCGCGCGGTGCTCACGCGCGGTGAGCACGCGCCCCTCGACGCGCTGGGCACGCGTGCGCGTGGAGACGCGCTGGCGTTCCGGCCCTCGCGGCTCCCGGCCCCGCCCGCCCACCTCCCGGAGGGACTGCTGAGCCGCCGTGGCGTGGGCTGGTTCAACGAGCTCTGGTACCGCACGTCCCCCCGCGCGCGTACCGGCCGGCTCCAGAAGCTCTCGACGTTCTTCCACCCCCTGGACGGGGTCCCGCACTGGAACCGGATCTACGGCCGCGGCGGCTTCGTGCAGTACCAGTTCGTCGTGCCGTACGGCCAGGAGGACACCCTGCGCCGGATCGTGCGCCGCCTCTCGGAGCGCCGCTGTCCGTCGTTCCTGGCCGTCCTCAAGCGCTTCGGGGACGCCGACCCCGGCTGGCTCTCCTTCCCGCTGCCCGGCTGGACCCTGGCCCTGGACATCCCGACGGGGCTGCCCGGCCTCGGCCCCCTCCTCGACGAACTGGACGAGGAGGTGGCCACCGCCGGCGGGCGGGTCTACCTCGCCAAGGACTCCCGGCTGCGCCCCGAACTGCTCGCCGCGATGTATCCGCGCCTCGACGACTTCCGGGCGCTGCGCGCGGAGTTGGACCCGCGCGGGGTGTTCGTCTCGGACCTGTCCCGCCGCCTCGACCTTTAGCGCCCCGTAGAGCTTGCCTCGATTTCCGGAGCCTCTGGCTCGACCCATAGGAGCTGCTTGCCGTGAAGGACGCCTTCGGCCTCCCCCAGTCCCTGCTCGTCCTCGGCGGTACGTCCGAGATCGCGCAGGCCATCGCCCGCCGTCTCGTCGCCCGCCGCACCCGCACGGTGTGGCTGGCGGGGCGCCCGTCGCCCGCGCTGGAGCAGTCCGCGGCCGACCTGCGCGTCCTGGGGGCGGACGTGCGCACCGTCGCCTTCGACGCGCTCGACCCCGAGTCCCACGACGCGGTTCTCGGCAAGGTCTTCGCCGAGGGCGACATCGACATGGTGCTGTTGGCCTTCGGTGTCCTCGGTGACCAGGCGCTCGACGAGCGTGAACCGCTGGACGCGGTGCGGGTCGCGCAGACCAACTACACGGGCGCGGTGTCGGCGGGCCTGGTCTCCGCGCGCGCGTTGCAGGCGCAGGGACACGGCTCCCTGGTGGTCCTCTCCTCGGTCGCCGGCGAACGTGCCCGCCGCTCCAACTTCATCTACGGCTCCAGCAAGGCCGGCCTCGACGCCTTCGCCCAGGGGCTGGGCGACGCCCTGCACGGCACCGGGGCGCACGTCATGGTCGTGCGCCCCGGGTTCGTCCGCACGAAGATGACCGCCGGCCTTCCCGAGACACCG
>JABFXD010001027.1 GCA_013361925.1 Streptomyces sp.
ACTCCGCCGCGGTGACCAACTCCCGCCCCTGCGCGTCCTTTTCGTCGGTGGGAGGCTTGCCCGGCAGGAACACGGCGACCACGACCGCGCCGACCACGGCGACACCCGCGCCCCACAGGGCGGTGATGTGCATGGCGTGGAGGAAGGCGTCGTGGGCCGGGCCCACCAGTCCTGCGCCCTTGGGGCCGAGCTTCTCGGCGACGCCGAGGGTCGCCTCGATGGACTCGCCCGCGGTGTGGCGGGCGCCGGCCGGGAGCAGGCCGAGCTTGTCCTCGATGCCGCTGCGGTACGCCGTGGAGAGGACCGAGCCGAGGACGGCGATGCCGAGGGCGCCGCCGAGCTGGCGGAAGGTGTTGCTCAGCGCGGACGCGGAACCGGCCTTCTCGCGCGGCAGGGCCTGCATGATGACGACACTGACCGGGGTCATGATGTGCGCCATGCCGGCGCCCATGAGGAAGAAGACGACCTCCAGGACCCAGATCGGCGTGTCCGCCTCGAACCCGGCGAACGCGGCCAGCATCGCGGCGATGACCAGCAGTCCGGCCGTGGTGGTGGCCTTGTTGCCGAACCGGTCGACGACCAGCCGGGCCCGCGGCGCGAAGATCATCTGCGCGGCGGCCAGCGGCAGCATCAGCAGACCGGTCTGAAGGGGTGAGTAGCCGCGCACGCTCTGGGTGTAGAAGACGGAGAAGAACGTCACGCCCATCAGCGCGAAGAAGACCAGCGCGATGGCGGCGATCGCGGCCGAGAACACCTTGTTCTTGAAGTAGGTGACGTCGATGGACGGATGGTCGCTGCGCTTCTCGAACACCACGAACGCGACGAGTACGGCGAGACCGGCGCCGATGGTCGACAGCACCGCCGGGTCCGTGAAGTCGGCGAGCTGGCCGCCCTTGATGATGCCGTAGACCAGGAGGACCAGTCCGATGACGGACAGTACGACGCCGATCGGGTCGATGCGGCCCGGGTTGGGGTCACGGGAGTCCGGCACCAGCCACAGCATCAGGGCCAGCGCGAGCAGCACGATCGGCACGTTGATGAGGAAGACCGAGCCCCACCAGAAGTGGTCGAGGAGTACTCCGCCGGTGATCGGCCCTATGGCGATGGCGAGGCCGACGCCGCCGGCCCAGATGCCGATGGCCTTGGGCTGCTCCTCGCGCTCGAAGACGTTCATGAGGACGGCGAGGGTGGCCGGCATCACGAACGCGGCGCCGAGACCCATGACGGCGCGGAAGGCGATCAGCTCGGTCGGCGACCCCGCGGTGGCGGCGAGCGCCGAGCCGATGCCGAAGACGGCGAGCCCGCCGAGCAGGACCCGCTTGCGGCCGAGCCGGTCACCGAGGAGCCCGGCGCTGAACAGAAGGCCCGCGAAGACCAGGGTGTAGGCGTTGATCGCCCACTCCAGCTCGCTCTGCGTGGCGCCCAGGCCGGTCGGAGCGGGGGTCGAGATCGTCTTGATCGCGACGTTCAGGATCGAGTTGTCGAGCACCACGATCAGCAGGCTCAGCATCAGCACGCCGAGAATCGCCCAGCGACGCCGGTGCACGGCCTCGGGAACGGTCGGGCCGGGCGCGGCGTGGTCGGCAGGAGAGGTCATGCCGTCGAGCCTAGGCGAATTCCGATACGGAACCGTCTCGTATCGAATTACTTTACGGAGACCTTACGCAGCCCTTAACCGCCTTTACCGGAGTCCTTGCCCCCGCACCTAGGGCATCGGACGTGCGTCGCTCGACGCGTGACCGATGTCCCGCCACCCGCTCTGGCCGCGCGTGGCACGAGGTGCCACCATGGAGGGGATCCGGGGACGCCGTCAGGGCGCCTCGAGATGACGAAGGAGCCGTTGCCATGACGCAGCTTTCGGCTGCCCAGACCAAGCCCTCCGACGGCAGCAAAGCGCTGTACGGGGGGAAGGGCACCCGCCGCCTCACCGTCCGGGACCTCGCCCTCGCCAAGGAACGCGGCGAGAAGTGGCCCATGCTCACCGCCTACGACTCGGGGACCGCGTCGGTCTTCGACGAGGCCGGTATCCCGGTCCTGCTCGTCGGGGACTCCGCGGGCAACGTCGCGCTCGGGTACGAGTCGACCGTCCCCGTCACCATGGACGAGATGACCATGCTGTCGGCGGCCGTGGTCCGGGGCACCTCCCGCGCCCTGATCGTCGCCGACCTGCCCTTCGGCTCGTACCAGGAAGGCCCTGTCCAGGCCCTGCGCTCGGCCACCCGGCTGATCAAGGACGCCGGGGTCGGGGCGGTCAAGCTGGAGGGCGGCGAGCGGTCGTACGACCAGATCCGGCTCCTCGTCGAGTCCGGCATCCCGGTGATGGCCCACATCGGCCTCACCCCGCAGTCCGTCAACGCCATGGGCTACCGCGTCCAGGGCCGCGGCGAGGAGGCGGCGGCGCAGCTGCTGCGCGACGCGAAGGCCGTGCAGGACGCCGGTGCCTTCGCGGTCGTCCTGGAGCTGGTCCCGGCCGAGCTCGCGGCCGAGGTCACCCGCACGCTGCACATCCCGACGGTCGGCATCGGCGCGGGTCCGGAGACGGACGCGCAGGTGCTGGTGTGGACCGACATGCTCGGTCTGACCGGCGGCCGGGTCCCGAAGTTCGTCAAGCAGTACGCCGACCTGCGCACGGTCATGGGCGACGCGGTGAAGGCGTTCGCCGAGGACGTGGTCGGCGGGACGTTCCCGCTGGA
>JABFXD010000006.1 GCA_013361925.1 Streptomyces sp.
GCCGTCGTGCCCCAGTTGGAGAAGTAGGAGAACTGCCACCACCACAGCGCCTCGGAGGTGCGGCCCGCGCGGTAGTGGGCCATGCCGTGGCGGAGGTCGGTGATGACGTCGGTGAGGTCGTCGGAGATCCGGGCCGGGACCGGGGACTTGCGCGGCTCGTAGGGGTCGAAGACCTCCGAGTACACGTCGATCGGGTCCAGGAGGCGGGCCAGGTTCTCGCGGAGTTCGTCCACGTCGGCGTCCGGGCCTGTGTCGGGCTCGTAGCGCTCGTCCGGCACGATGTCCTCGTGCGCGCCCAGGCGGCCGCCCGCCAGCAGGAGCTGGGAGACCTCCAGGAGGAGGAAGGGGACGGCCGAGTCGGGCTCGTCGCCCTTCGCCACCTCGGCCACCGCCACCAGGAAGCTCTCGATCTGGTCGGCGATCTGGACGGCGAAGTCGTCGGGGTTGTGCGCGGTCGCGTGCAGTGTGGCGTCAGACATCTAGGAGTCGTCTCCCCTCGAAGGCGCGGCCGAGGGTCACCTCGTCCGCGTATTCCAGGTCGCCACCCACCGGGAGGCCGCTGGCCAGGCGGGTGACCTTGAGGCCCATGGGCTTGATCATGCGGGCGAGGTAGGTGGCGGTGGCCTCGCCCTCCAGGTTGGGGTCCGTGGCCAGGATCAGTTCCGTGACCGTCCCGTCGGCCAACCTGGCGAGAAGTTCTCGTATACGCAGGTCGTCCGGTCCGACCCCCTCGATCGGGCTGATCGCGCCGCCGAGGACGTGGTACTTGCCCCGGAACTCCCGGGTGCGCTCGATCGCCACCACGTCCTTCGGCTCCTCCACCACACAGATGACGGTGGAGTCGCGGCGGGGGTCGCGGCAGATGCCGCACAGCTCCTCCTGTGCCACGTTGCCGCAGGTCGCGCAGAAGCGGACCTTCGCCTTGACCTCCATCAGAGCCTGCGCGAGGCGCCGTACGTCCGTCGGTTCCGCCTGGAGGATGTGGAAGGCGATCCGCTGCGCGCTCTTGGGACCGACGCCGGGCAGCCGCCCCAGTTCGTCGATGAGGTCCTGGACCACGCCTTCGTACAACGGACTGCCGTCCTTCCTGGGGTTCCTTACACGTACGTACGGTAGTTGGCGGACCGCCTTCTTCGAAAGGCAGGCCCGGCCTGGAGGTGCGGGCCCGTCCTAGAACGGCAGGCCGGGGATGCCGCCGCCGCCCAGGCCCTGCGCCAGCGGGCCCAGTTTCTGCTGCTGGAGCGTCTGCGCGTTCTCGTTGGCCGCCTGTACGGCCGCCACGATCAGGTCGGCGAGGGTCTCGGTGTCGTCCGGGTCCACGGCCTTCGGGTCGATCTTCAGGGCGCGCAGCTCACCGGAGCCGGTGACCGTCGCCTTCACCAGGCCGCCGCCGGACTGGCCGTCGACCTCGGTCCGCGCCAGTTCCTCCTGCGCGTTCGCCAGGTCCTGCTGCATCTTCTGGGCCTGCTGGAGCAGCTGCTGCATATTGGGCTGGCCACCACCGGGGATCACGATCAGCTCCCGCTCTTAGGTCTGTGTCTTGCGCTCGTCTGGTGCTCGTCTTGTCCTCTGCAATGAGCCTACGTGCTCCGCGCAGCCATCGCCCCAGCACTCTTTCGAGTGAGATGACGTCGAGTCCTATACCTGATCAAGCCCCACTTCCGGGCGGAAAAGAGGTGAAAGCTATCCCTTCGCCACCCATTGGGAGGTAGGAAAGGTCCGGCACGTCGGCATCATGCGTCACACGTGCATTACGCAGCGTGATCGATCGTGGTCGTGGTCGTGGAGGGAGTGCCGGGTGGGTCAGCCGGAGATGCAGCCCGAGGGTCCGCCTCAGGACGGGCGGGGCGAGGGGGCGGCCGGACTGCGGCCGGGCGATCTGACGGGACGCTCCTTCCCGCTCGGCGACTGGGGGGAGCCCGCGCTGCGGCTGGACGAGCTGTACCGGTGGGTGGAGCGCGGGGCGCTCGACACCGCCGCCTGGTATCTCATCGACCGGGTGTGGAAGCGGCGCGGGGCGCGGGCGCTGCGTGCGGGCGCCGCGGCCGGGGCGGTGGCCGGGGCGGCGCTGCCGCTCCTCGACCTCACCGGGGTCGTCGGCGGGGGCGCGCCCTGGGGGTATCTGGCGCTGCTGCTCGCCGGCGCGTGCATGGCCGTCGACCGGTTCTTCGGGGTGACGTCCGGGTGGATAAGGGATGTGGCCACCGCGCAGGCCGTGCAGCGGCGGCTTCAGGTGTTGCAGTTCGACTGGGCCGCCGAGAGTGTGCGGGAGGTGCTCGGTCCCGCGGAGGGCACGGCCGGGGAGGCGGCGGAGCGGTGTCTGGGGGTGCTGCGGCGGTTCTCGGAGGACGTGACCGAGCTGGTGCGGGTGGAGACGGCGGACTGGATGGTGGAGTTCCGGACCGGGCCCGCGCCGCTCGGGATCCAGTCGGCGGTGGCGTCCGTGCCGCGGCAGGACGGGGGTGGGGGGCAGGGGCGGTTCCCGTTGCCGCCGGCGAACGGGGCTCGGCCGAACATGCCTCGGCAGCGTCCGCCTGAGCCCAGGTGACCGGGCGTCTCTTCGCCCCACCCCTAGGGGGTCACCCGCACAACTCCTCCCGCCGCTCGCACGGAAGGTGGCCGTACTCGCGGATCACGTCCTGGCTGGTGGCCTCGTCGAGGTAGGCGAGGAAGGCGGCGGCGAGCGAACCCGG
>JABFXD010000952.1 GCA_013361925.1 Streptomyces sp.
GAGCAGATGATCGCCGGAGAACAGGCGTCCATGGCCCGGGAGTTGGGCGGGATGCTGTTCCTCCAGGTGGAGGCAGACATGGCCCGGGGTGTGGCCCGGCGTCCAGATCGCGCGCAGGCGGCGGCCGGGGAGGGGCAGGAGGTCGCCGGGGACGATCTCGCGGTCCGGCACGGCGGGGGAGAAGCCGGGGAGGCGGCGGGGGCGGGCGGTGCGGAGGGGCGCCACATGCTCCTCGGGGGCGCCCGCGGCCACCAACTTGGCGGTCATGTAGGCGAACCAGCGCTCGGGGCGGGTCTCGCCGGTACGGCGGACGATGGCGGCGTCCGCCGCGTGCATCGCGATCCAGGCGCCGGACGTCTCGCGCACCTTGCCCGACAGACCGTGGTGGTCGGGGTGGTGATGGGTGATCAGCACCCCGTGGATCGCGGCCGGCGAGGTGCCGCAGGCCGTGAGCCCGGCGGCGAGGGTGTCCCAGGAGGCCGGATCGTCCCAACCGGTGTCGACCAGGACCGGGCCGCGGTCGGTGTCGACGACGTACACGAGCGTGTAGCCCAGCGGATTGTCCGGGATGGGGACACGGATCGAGCGGACGCCACCGCCGTGGTCGGTGACCTGTGGGCTGACCTGTGCCATGGGCTCCCCCGTCTCCGCGTTCCCGCCACTATAACTAGAACGGGTTTCGATGGGAGCCCAAGTCATCTTTCAGCTGCCGCCGCCGGTCTGTGGACTCCTCGGAAGGGAACTGGTATCAGTTCCGATATCTGATGAACCGTCAGAGTCAGCTCCCGGGGAGGCAGTCGCCATGACCGAGCTCGTGGAACACGGACAGCTGTTCATCGGCGGGGAGTTGACGGACCCCCTGGGCAAGGACGTCATCGAGGTGATCTCCCCGCACACCGAGGAGGTCATCGGACGCGTCCCGCACGCCGCGCGGGCGGACGTGGACGCCGCCGTCGCCGCCGCCCGGCGCGCCTTCGACGAGGGGCCCTGGCCGCGTATGTCCCTCGACGAGCGCATCGAGGTCGTCACCCGCATCAAGGACGGCATCCTCACCCGGCACGAGGAGATCGCCCGCGTGATCTCGTCCGAGAACGGGTCGCCGTACTCCTGGAGCGTCCTCGCGCAGGCGCTCGGCGCGATGATGGTGTGGGACGCGGCGATCACCGTCGCACGGAACTTCCCGTACGAGGAGCAGCGCGACGGCGTCCTCGGGAAGATCCTCGTGCGCCGCGAGCCGGTCGGCGTCGTCGCGGCCGTAGTCCCGTGGAACGTCCCGCAGTTCGTCGCCGCCGCCAAGCTCGCGCCCGCGCTGCTCACCGGCTGCACGGTGATCCTCAAGCCGTCGCCGGAGTCACCGCTGGACGCGTATGTGCTGGCGGAGATCACGCGTGAGGCGGGCCTGCCGGAAGGCGTGCTGTCGATCCTCCCGGCCGACCGCGAGGTCAGCGAGTACCTGGTCGGGCACCCCGGCGTGGACAAGGTCTCCTTCACCGGCTCGGTGGCGGCGGGCAAGCGCGTGATGGAGGTCGCGGCACGGAACCTCACCCGGGTCACCCTCGAACTGGGCGGCAAGTCCGCGGCGGTTGTCCTGCCGGACGCGGACGTGGAGTCGACGGTCGCGGGGGTCGTTCCGGCCGCCTGGATGAACAACGGCCAGGCGTGCGTCGCCCAGACCCGCATCCTCCTGCCGCGCTCCCGCTACGACGAGTTCGCGGACGCCTTCGCCGCGGCGGCGAGCGCCCTCGTGGTCGGCGACCCGCTGGACCCGGCGACCCAGGTCGGCCCACTGGTCGCCCAGCGCCAGCAGCGCCGCAACCTCGACTACATACGCATCGGCCAGGAGGAGGGCGCGAAGATCCTCACCGGCGGCGGCCGTCCGCCGGGCCTGGACAAGGGCTGGTACGTGGAGCCCACCCTCTTCGGTGACGTCGACAACTCCATGCGGATCGCCCGCGAGGAGATCTTCGGCCCGGTCATCTGCCTTCTCCCGTACGGCGACGAGGCCGAGGCCGCGAAGATCGCGAACGACTCCGACTACGGGCTCAGCGGCAGCGTGTGGACGGCCGACGTGGCGCACGGCATCGAGTTCGCGCGCGGAGTCCGTACCGGCACCTACAACGTCAACACCTTCAGTCTGGACATGCTCGGCCCGTTCGGCGGCTACAAGAACTCGGGGTTGGGGCGGGAGTTCGGGCCCGAGGGCTTCGGCGAGTACCTCGAACACAAGATGATCCATCTGCCGGCCGGCTGGGAGGCGTGAGCGCGGCCATGGGGGACCGCTGGCAGGTAGGGGTCGACCGTTCGCTGTGTATCGGCTCGGCCCAGTGCGTCCACCGCGCCGGGGGCGCCTTCCGGCTCGACTCCGGCATGCAGTCCCACCCCGTCGAGCCGGAGACCGACGCCAACGAGAAGGTCCTCGAGGCCGCCGAGAACTGCCCGGTCGAGGCCATCATGATCACGCTGCTGGGCAGCGGGGAGCCGGTGTTCCCGCCCGAGGAGTGAACCTGGCTGTTCCGTGGTGAGCGGGTTGGTCGGCCTTTGCGGGCCGACCGGTCCGGGGCCCGGCGGTGCGGGGTTTCAGGTGGTCCGGGGTTTCAGGTGGTCTTCTCCGGGGCCGTCAGGTCGATCAGGCGGCAGACCGTTTCGATGTCGATCTTCACCTGGGCGATGGAGGCGCGGCCCGAGAGCCAGGT
>JABFXD010000591.1 GCA_013361925.1 Streptomyces sp.
TCGGTGCCCCCGGAGCGGTATGTTGCAGGTCGGACAGGGTTCGGAGGGGAGCCACATGGCGGGGCGGAACGGGCGCACGGTACGCGATCTGAGGCGGGCCAACCGGACGGCCGTGCTGCAACGGCTCTACTTCGACGGACCCCTCAGCCGCTTCGAGCTCGGCCCGGCCACCGGCCTCAGCTCCGGCTCCGTCAGCAACGTGGTCGCCGACCTGGTCGCCGACGGCCTGCTGGAGGAGGCGGGCAGTGTCGACTCCGACGGTGGCCGTCCCCGCACCCTGCTGCGGGTGTCACCCGGCAGCGGCCACATGATCGGCGTCGACGTCGGCGAGACCCGGGTCCGGGTCGAGCTGTTCGACCTGACCCTCACCGAACTCGCCCGCGCCGAACGGCCGTTGACCGAGCAGCGCTATGCCGTCGAGGACATCGTCGGGCACATCCGCGACGGCGTCGCCGAGGTCCTCGCCGACGCGCACATCGCCCCCGAACAACTCCTCGGCGTCGGCATCGGCGTCCCCGGCATCGTCGAGCGCACCGCGGAGCGTGGCGCGGTGGTGCACGGCCAGACCATCGGCTGGGACGCGGTCCCGCTGGAAGCCCTGCTCCGCTCGACCTCCCGGCTCCCCGACACCGTCCGGTACTTCATCGACAACGGCGCCAAGACCCTCGGCCAGGCCGAGATGTGGTTCGGCGGCGGACGCGGCGCGCACAACGCGGTCGTCGTCCTCTTCGGCTCCGGCGTCGGCGCCTGCCTCGTCACGCCCGAGGTGGAGCACGGCCGGGCGGTCGAGTGGGGGCATCTGACCGTACGGGTGCGGGGCCGCCGCTGCCGGTGCGGCGCGCTCGGCTGTCTGGAGGCGTACGCGGGCGCCGAGTCACTGCTCGACCGCTGGCGCGAGGAGGGCGGGCGGCCGCCCGAGGGCACCGACGAGGAGACCGCGCTGACCGCGATGCTGGCCGCCGCCTACCCGGCCGACGGCGGCACGGCCGACCCGGTGGCGCTGGCCGTGCTGGAGGAGACCGCCGAGTACCTGGGCGCCGGGCTCTCCGACCTGATCAACCTCTTCCAGCCCGAGCGCATCCTCATCGGCGGCTGGGCCGGGCTCCAGCTGGGCACCCGGTTCCTGCCCGCCGTACGCCGCCATGCCGCCTCGTACGCCCTGCGCCACCCGGCCGAGAAGGTCACCATCGACCTCGGCCGGCTGGGCCCCGACGCGGTCACGGTCGGCGCGGCGATCCTGCCGCTCGCCGACTTCTTCGCCCGCGGCGGCCGCCGCCCCGAGCCCGCCCCCGAGGGGCCGCACCCGGCCTGGCGGACCGCGTTGGAGGAGCGGGCCCCGCACTGAGCCTCCAGGACCGGTCGGCGGGTTTCGCCGGTGACCGGCGGAGGTACTCGCGTGTCTCCCGTACGACGTGAAGGGAGGACGCCGTGGCCGACAAGCACCGCACGGGCCCGGACGGCGAGCCCGTCCCGAGGGACCTGCCGGACCAGCAGGCCGGGCAGGGGGAGGACCGCTGGGACGCGGCTCCCGAGCTGTCCGAGGAGGACGAGGCCGGCGCCGACGTCCCCGACACGGACGAGGCGGGCACGGGCCGCCAGGGCGCACCGCGCTCCGCCAACGTCCACCCGGAGCATCCGGAACCGCAGGAGCCGGCCGACTGACGCAGGCCGTCAGGGGGGGGCGGAGCGGGCTCAGCCCGCCTTCCGCCCCCGCATCGGTTCCGTGCTCGCCCCGGCTCCCTGCTGGAGCCCGTCGAGGAACTCCTCCAGCACCTCGTTCGCCGTGTGCTCCGGACGCCAGCGCAGCTCGGTCCGGGCGCGGGTGCAGTCCATCAGGGGCAGGCGCAGCACCGCGTCGAAGAGATGCGGCGAGGCGGGCAGCAGATGCAGGCCCCAGGCGGCGGCGATCGCCGAGCGGGCCGCGGTGCGCGGCAGCCGGACCGGGCGGGCACCGAGCAGCTCGCCCAGCAGCTCCGCGTCCACCGGCGGCTCGGCGGCGAGGTTGAACGCGCCCCGCACCGCCGAGTGCACCGCGAGCCGGTAGGCCTCGGCCGCGTCGTCCGTGTGCAGCGCCTGCACCCGCAGTCCCGGGATGTCCGGCAGGAACGGCAGCAGCTCCGGCCGGACCAGCGGCCCGGGCAGGAAACGACCGCCGAAGATACGGCGCTGCTCGCTCGCCGACTCCCGCTTGAACAGGAACGCCGGCCGCATCCGCACCACCCGCACCTCCGGATGGTCGCGCTCGAAGGTGTCCAGGGCCCGCTCCAGATAGGCCTTCTCCCGGCAGTACGCGGCGTCCGGCCAGCCGTGGGTCGGCCATGACTCGTCCACGGCCTCGTCCTTCGGACCCGGCGAGTACGCCCCGACCGACGAGGCGTGCACCAGCGCCGGCACCTTGGCCGCGGCCACCGCCTCGAACACCCGGAGCGAACCGAGGACGTTGGTACGCCAGGTCGCCACCGGATCGTGCGTCGGCTGGAACGCCCAGGCCAGATGCACCACGGCGGACGCGCCGGCGAACTCGGCCGCCAGATCCGTCTCCTCGGCGGACAGGTCGACCGTGACCCAGTCCGTCTTCGGCGGCGACCACTGCGGAGCCCGACGGGCCAGCCCCACCACGGAGCCGACCTCCGGATCCTCCGACAGGAGCCGCACCACACTGGTACCGACGTTGCCGGTGGCGCCCGTGAC
>JABFXD010000763.1 GCA_013361925.1 Streptomyces sp.
GGGAAGGCGCCGCCCGCGCTCGGGTTGCCGGCGATCACCACGAGCAGGATCGCCAGGCCGATGCCGACCACCCCGAAGACGCCCTGGAGCGCGAGGGTCGCCGCTCCCACCGCGAAGGTGACCAGCGCGCCCAGCCCCCAGAGGGCCATGACGCTCCCCGGCAGCGCGTCCAGGATCGGCCCCACGATCACCGCGCCGCCGAGCCCGCCGACGATCGACACCAGCGCCATCACGACCAGCCGGATCACCGCGCGGCGTGGGTTGGCGGGCCGGGCGCCGGTGCTGATCGCCAGGATCGAGGCGGTCAGATAGCCGCCGACGCACCAGCCGACCACGACATAGAACGACGAGAGGCCGTCGAAGTCGGTGGAGGAGGCCGGGGCCACGTCCACCGTCCTGAGGCTCCGCTGCTGGGAGGCCTCCAGGGCGGTGAGGTACTTCTCCAGGGTGGTGGCGAGGACGGTGCCGCCGCCGCTCGCGACCAGGAGCGTGTCCCTCACCCCGGTCGGGTCGATGATCAGCGCTCCGTCGATGTCCCGGTTCATGATCTGCTTCCGGGCCGTCGCCACGTCGGCCACCGTGCGCGGGTCCAGGGGTGAACCGGGCAGCTGCTCCAGCCGGGTCACCGCCTGCTGGGCAGCGGCCTGTGGTGCCACCACACCGAAGGGCACGTCCTTCGGCTTCGGATCGTGCAGGGCCCCCACATAGGAGGCGATGAACAGCAGCTGGAGGGCGAGCGCACCGAGGACGAGCAGCGTGGCCCGTGGCGTGACCGCGTCCTTCACCTCGGCGAGAAAACCGCCGTTCTGGGTGCTGTTCTGTGTCATGTCCCCACAGTCCGAGGTGGGAGGCGTTTCCGCAGGTGGGAGGCGGCCGAACGGTTGTCGTACACGGGTTCGATTTTTGGTCTATGGTGGGGGTGAGGCAGTTGGGAACTGATGTTCGAAAATGGAGGCGCGGGTGTCAGGGTTCACGCATCTGCACACCGTCTCCGGGTTCTCCCTGCGCTACGGCGCCTCCCACCCGGAGCGGCTCGCCGAGCGTGCCGCCGAGCGGGGCATGGACGCCCTCGCCCTCACCGACCGCGACACCCTCGCGGGCACGGTCCGCTTCGCCAAGGCCTGCGCCAAGGAGGGGGTGCGGCCGCTGTTCGGCGCCGAACTGGCCGTCGAGGAGTACGAGCCGGTACGACAGGAGCGGCGCCGTGCCCCCGTCCGCGGCGGTGCCTTCATCGACGAGTCGACACCCCGCGTCACCTTCCTCGCCCGGGACGGCGCCCGCGGCTGGGCCGACCTGTGCCGGCTGGTGACCACCGCCCACACCGCCGCCGACACCCCCCTGCTGCCCTGGGCCGAGAACCACGGCGACGGCCTGACCGTCCTGCTCGGCCCCGACTCCGACGTCGGCCGCGCCCTCGCCGCCGGACGCCCCGACCGGGCGGCCCGGCTGCTCGTCCCCTGGCGGGAGCGGTACGGCGACGCCCTGCGTCTGGAGGCCGTCTGGCACGGCCGCAAGGGCACCGGCCCCGGCTCCCTGCGCCTCGCCGCCCGCACCGTCGGCTTCGCCGCCGAGCAGCGCGTACGTCCCGTGCTCGGCAACGCCGTCCGGTACGCCGACCCCGGCCAGGGCCCGGTCGCCGACGTCCTGGACGCCGCCCGCCGGCTCGTCCCCGTGGGTGCCGGCAAGGAGCTGGACTCCGGCGAGGCCTGGCTCAAGGACGCGTCCGCCATGCTGGCGGCGGCCGAGCGGATCGTGGAGGCCGCGGGCTTTAGGCGCGACACCGCGCACCGGCTCCTGGAGCAGACGCGGGCGACGGCCGCCGAGTGCCTGGTCGACCCCGAGGACGACCTTGGCATCGGCACCGTCCATTTCCCCGAGCCGCACCTCGTCGGCGCGGGCCGCCGCACCGCCCAGCGCACCCTCGCCTCCCGGGCGGCGGCCGGGATGGTGCGGAAGGGCTACGCCGGCCGGTACGCCTACTGGGAGCGGATGCACCAGGAGCTGGACATCATCGCCCACCACGGCTTCGCCTCCTACTTCCTGACGGTCGCTCAAGTGGTGGACGACGTACGGGAGATGGGCATCCGGGTGGCCGCGCGCGGCTCCGGTGCGGGGTCGCTGGTGAACCACCTCCTGGGCATCGCCCACGCCGACCCGGTCGAGCACGGGCTGCTGATGGAACGCTTCCTGTCCAAACGGCGGCTCGCGCTGCCCGACATCGACATCGACGTGGAGTCCGCGCGCCGCCTGGAGGTCTACCGCGCGATCATCGGCCGGTTCGGCACCGAGCGGGTCGCGACGGTCGCGATGCCGGAGACGTACCGGGTGCGGCACGCGGTCCGGGACGTGGGCGCGGCCCTGTCCATGGACCCCGCCGACATCGACCGCATCGCCAAGTCCTTCCCGCACATCCGGGCCCGCGACGCCCGCGCCGCGCTGGAGGAGCTGCCTGAACTGCGGTCCCTGGCGGGGGAGAAGGAGAAGTACGGGCGGCTGTGGGAGCTGGTCGAGGCCCTCGACGCCCTCCCGCGCGGTGTCGCCATGCACCCGTGCGGGGTGCTCCTGTCCGACGCCTCCCTGCTGAGCCGTACGCCGGTCATGCCGACCAGCGGCGAGGGCTTTCCCATGTCGCAGTTCGACAAGGACGACGTCGAGGACCTCGGGCTGCTCAAGCTCGACGTGCTCGG
>JABFXD010000237.1 GCA_013361925.1 Streptomyces sp.
ACCTCCGCCTGCACATCGACCTCCAGCGCGTCGCCGGCGCGCTCTGTCGCCCCTGACCCGTTTGTTCTCCGCCGTGCCCTGAGTGCCGTGTGCCCGGGCCGGTGTTCTCGTACGGATCTCCAGGAAGGCACCCTCTCGTGTCCCCTTCTTCTGCCCTGCACCTGGCCGTCGCCCTCGACGGCACCGGCTGGCACCCGGCCTCCTGGCGCGAGCCGGTGGCCCGCCCCGGTGACCTGTTCACCGCCCGCTACTGGGCCGACCTGGTCACCGAGGCCGAGCGCGGACTGCTCGACTTCGTGACCATCGAGGACGGACTCGGCCTGCAGTCCTCGGTCTTCGGCGGGCTCGACGGCCGCACCGACCAGGTCCGCGGCCGCCTGGACGCCGTACTGATCGCGTCCCGCGTCGCACCCCTGACCCGGCACATCGGCCTGGTGCCGACCGTGATCGCCACCCACACCGAGCCGTTCCACATCTCCAAGGCGATCGCCACCCTCGACTACGTCAGCACCGGCCGCGCCGGGCTGCGGGTGCAGATCTCGCCCCGCCCGGACGAGGCCGCGCACTTCGGGCGCCGCACCGTCCCGCAGCTGACCCTGGACGAACTCCAGAGCCCGGCCGGACAAGAACTCGTCAGCGAGTACTTCGACGAGGCCGCCGACTACGTCGAGGCCGTGCGCAGGCTCTGGGACAGCTGGGAGGACGACGCCGAGATCAGGGACGTCGCCACCGGCCGCTTCATCGACCGCGACAAGCTCCACTACATCGACTTCGAGGGCCGCCACTTCAGCGTCAAGGGCCCCTCCATCACCCCGCGCCCGCCGCAGGGCCAGCCCCTCGTCACCGCCCTCGCCCACCAGACCGTCCCGTACCGGCTGGTGGCCCGCCAGGCCGACGTCGGATACGTCACCCCGTTCGACACCGAGGGGGCCAGGGCGATCGTCGCCGAGATCCGGGCCGAGCAGGAGACGGCGGGCCGCGCCGACCAGCCCGTCCATGTCTTCGGCGACCTGGTGGTCTTCCTCGACGACGACCCGGCGGCCGCACGCGCGCGCCGCGAGCGGCTCGACGCCGTGGCGGGGGAGCCGTACGAGAGCGACGCCCGCATCTTCGCCGGCACCCCCTCCCAACTGGCCGATCTGCTCCAGGAGTTCCAGTCGGCCGGACTCACCGGCTTCCGCCTCCGCCCGGCCGTCCTCGGCCATGACCTCCCGGCGATCACCCAGGGCCTGGTTCCCGAACTCCAGCGCCGCGGCGCCTTCCGCACCGCCTACGAAGCCGACACCCTGCGCGGCCTGCTGGGCCTCGCCCGCCCCGCCAACCGATACGCCGCCGCCTGAGACGGGAAGGACCGCACAGCCATGACCAAGCCGCTGAAGCAGATCCATCTGGCCGCCCACTTCCCGGGCGTCAACAACACCACCGTGTGGAGCGACCCCGAGGCCGGCAGCCACATCGAGTTCAGCTCCTTCGCCCACTTCGCGCGGACCGCCGAACGGGCCAAGTTCGACTTCCTGTTCCTCGCCGAGGGCCTCCGGCTGCGCGAACAGGGCGGGCACATATACGACTTGGACGTCGTCGGTCGGCCCGACACCTTCACGATCCTCTCCGCGCTCGCCGCCGTCACCGAACACCTCGGCCTGACCGGCACCATCAACTCCACCTTCAACGAGCCCTACGAGGTGGCCCGCCAGTTCGCCAGCCTCGACCACCTCTCCGGCGGCCGCTCCGCCTGGAACGTGGTCACCTCCTGGGACGCCTTCACCGGCGAGAACTTCCGCCGCGGCGGCTTCCTCCCGCAGGACGAGCGGTACTCCCGCGCCAAGGAGTTCCTCACCACGGCGACCGAACTCTTCGACTCCTGGCACGGCGACGAGATCCTGGCCGACCAGGAGACCGGCGTCTTCCTGCGCGACGCGAAGGCCGGAGCCTTCGTCCACTCCGGCCAACACTTCGACATCCACGGCCAGTTCAACGTCCCGCGCTCCCCGCAGGGCCGTCCCGTGATCTTCCAGGCAGGTGACTCCGAGGAGGGCCGCGAGTTCGCCGCCTCGTCCGCCGACGCCATCTTCAGCCGGTACGCCGCCCTCAAGGAGGGCCAGGCCTTCTACACGGACGTCAAGAACCGCCTCGCCAAGTACGGCCGCGGCCACCGCGACCTGCTCATCCTGCCCGCCGCCACCTTCGCGCTCGGCGACACCGACGCCGAGGCCGAGGAGCTCGCGAGGGAGGTGCGCCGGCAGCAGGTCAGCGGGGCCACCGCCCTCAAGCACCTGGAGTTCGTCTGGAACCGGGACCTGTCCTCGTACGACCCGGAGGGCCCGCTCCCGGACATCGACCCGGATGTCAGCGACAACCACATCTCCAAGGGCCGCGCACAGGTCCGCATGTACCGCGACCCGCTCGCCACCGCCCGCGAGTGGCGCGAACTGGCCGCCGCCAACAAGTGGTCCATCCGCGACCTGGTCATCAACACCGGAAACCGGCAGACCTTCGTCGGCTCCCCGGAGACGGTCGCCAGGACCATCAACGAGTACGTCCAGGCCGACGCGAGCGACGGCTTCATCCTCGTCCCGCACATCACCCCCACCGGCCTCGACGTCTTCGCCGACAAGGTCGTCCCGCTCCTCCAGGAACAGGGCGTCTTCCGCACCGAGTACGAGGGCACGACCCTGCGCGACCACCT
>JABFXD010000844.1 GCA_013361925.1 Streptomyces sp.
CTGCATGTCACCGGCTCCGAGGAATCCGGCACCGGAACCGGCTTCGTGCTCGACGACCGGGGCCACATCCTCACCAACAACCACGTCGTCGAACCCGCCGGCGCGGACGGCGAGATATCGGTGACGTTCCACAGCGGGGACACCGCCAAGGCCACCGTCGTCGGCCGGGACAGCGGCTATGACCTCGCCGTGGTCAAGGTCAGCGGAGTCAGCGGGCTCAAGCCCATGACCCTCGGCAACTCCGACAGCGTCCAGGTCGGTGATCCGGTGGTCGCCATCGGCGCCCCCTACGACCTGGAGGGCACCGTCACCTCCGGCATCATCAGCGCCAAGGAGCGGCCCATCACGGCCGGCGGCGAGAGCGGCGACGGAAGCGATGTGTCGTACGTGGACGCGCTCCAGACCGACGCGCCCATCAACCCCGGCAACTCCGGCGGACCGCTGCTCGACTCCCAGGCCCGGGTGATCGGCATCAACTCCGCCATCCGCTCCGCCGACAGCGGCTCGGAGGAGAGCGGTGGCCAGGCCGGCTCCATAGGCCTCGGCTTCGCGATCCCCGTCAACCAGGCCAAGCGCGTCGCCGAGGAGCTGATCAACACCGGCAAGGCCACCCACCCGGTCATCGGTGTCACGCTCGACATGGACTACCTGGGCGACGGCGCCCGCGTGGGCACCAAGGGCAACGACGGCGGCGCCGCGGTCAACGCGGGCGGCCCCGGCGACAAGGCCGGCATCAAGGCGGGCGACGTCATCACCGAGGTCGACGGCCAGCGCGTCCACTCCGGCGAGGAGCTGATCGTCAAGACCCGCGCCCACCGCCCGGGCGACCGCCTCGAACTCACCGTGGAGCGCGGCGGCAAGGAGATGACCATCTCCCTGGTGCTCGGATCCTCGGACGGCGACTGAGGGAACGGACACAGCGGACCGATTGACAGAAACCTCATAGCCGCGCCCCGAAACCCCGTCCCACATGGCAAACAACCCTCAAAACCGCCCATGCGCGCCCACTCCGGGGGCTCGGGACAGTACCGGTCGTACCGGATCGCCGGGTACCGTGGACCCGGCCCGGACATGGCAAGGAGCTTCAGGTGTTCAATGACATAGGACCGCTCGAGCTGGTGACGCTCGTTGTCCTCGCCGTGCTCGTCTTCGGTCCGGACAAGCTCCCGAAGGTCATCCAGGACGTCATGCGGACCGTGAAGAAGATCCGCGAGTTCTCGGAGACCGCCAAGCAGGACATCCGCTCGGAGCTCGGCCCCGAGTTCAAGGACTTCGAGTTCGAGGACCTGAACCCCAAGACGTTCATCCGCAAGCAGCTGGACAACGACGAGCTGGGGCTCAAGGAGATCCGCAACGGCTTCGACATCAAGAAGGAGATGGCGGAGGTCACGGACGCGGTCCACGGCCGTGAGTCGGACTCGTCCGCCTCCTCCTCTTCCTCCTCCTCGTCGGGCGGCCGGATCGACATGACCAAGAAGCCGGACGACGACGGCAAGGACGACCGCCCGGTCTTCGACGCGGACGCCACCTGACCCTCGTACGCCCGAGTACGACCCTCGTACGTGACGCGTTTCATACGCCACCCGAGCCCCGTACGGCCTGAACCCGCCCGTCGCGCGACCCACGCGGCGGGCGGTTTCCGTTCCGGTCCCAGTGAGGTGGCTATGCTGCCGAGTTGTTGTGCGGACCGGACGAGTCGCCCGAAGGGGGGCGGGCCGTTCCGGTCCGACGAGGAACGAGGAGGCGTCCGGGCACATGGAGACGACGAGTCAGGCAGTCGCGCAGGCGCCGGCCGCGGAGGGCGGACAGCAGGTCCCCTCCGCCCGGCGTACGGTCGACGGCTACCTGCAGGCGCCCTTCCCGTGGTACGGCCTCGACGAGGCCTTCACGGGGCCGCGGTGGCTGATGCAGGTCGGAACGGCGGCCGACGGTGCCGTCGAGCACGGTTCGATCGGGCACGGTGACGAGCCCTCCGTACGCAACGAGGCCTCGGAGGACAAGGAGAAGTTCGCGGTGGTGGTCACCGTCGCGGCGAATCCGTCCCGCAGGAGCGCGGACGGCACGGGGCTCCTTGAGGCCACGTCCGTCTCCTCCGCCGCCTGGCTCGCGGGCGTGGGGCTGCTCTCCTTCACCTGGCCCGGCTCGATGGACCACTCGCTGCGCGACGACTGGCTGGACCAGCAGACCGAGACGGCGTGGGCGCTGGCCGACGACCTCGACGGCCCGGACTGGTCGACCCTGTCGCTCCCCGTGGACGGGGTGCCGACGTCCTTCCACTACCGCGAGTCCGAGTTCGGCTGGGTGCTCGCCGGTTCGACCCAGGAGGGCGTGCACGTCGGGGCGTACGGCAGAGGCATGAGCGCCTACGGCCTCGGCTTCGCCATGATCAAGGACATCAGCGTCTACGCGTAGACGGTGCGATACGACGAGAGGGGGGCGCCGTCCGCAGCGGACGGCGCCCCCCTCTCGTCGTAAGAGAAGAGCTAGAACTTGTTCCTCGGGGTGATCCCCAGGGACAGGCCCGAGAGGCCGCGCTGGCGGCCGCCGAGCTTGCCCGCGATGTCGCGCAGGGCCTTGCCCGCCGGGGAGTCCGGGTCGCTCAGCACGACCGGCTTGCCCTCGTCGCCGCCCTCGCGCAGGCGGACGTCGATCGGGATGGCGCCGAGGACGGGGACCGTGGCACCCGTGGTGCGGGTCAGGCCGTCGGCGACCGTCTGGCCGCCGCCCGTGCCGAAGACGTCGACCATCTCGTCGCAGTGCGGGCACGGCAGGCCCGACATGTTCTCGACCACGCCGACGATCTTCTGGTGGGTCTGGACGGCGATGGAGCCGGCCCGCTCGGCGACCTCGGCCGCCGCCTGCTGCGGGGTCGTCACGACCAGGATCTCGGCGTTCGGCACCAGCTGGGCCACCGAGATCGCGATGTCACCGGTGCCCGGCGGCAGGTCGAGGAGGAGGACGTCGAGGTCGCCCCAGTACACGTCCGCGAGGAACTGCTGGAGCGCGCGGTGCAGCATCGGGCCGCGCCACACCACCGGGGCGTTGCCCGGGGTGAACATGCCGATGGAGATGACCTTCACGCCGTTCGCCGTCGGCGGCATGATCATGTTCTCGACCTGGGTGGGACTGCCGTCGGCGCCCAGCATGCGCGGTACGGAGTGGCCGTAGATGTCGGCGTCGACGACACCGACCTTCAGGCCGTCGGCCGCCATCGCCGCCGCCAGGTTCACCGTCACCGAGGACTTGCCGACGCCGCCCTTGCCGGAGGCGACCGCGTAGACGCGGGTGAGGGAGCCGGGCTTGGCGAAGGGGACCTCGCGCTCGGTCTGGCCGCCGCGCAGGGCCGTCGCCAGCTCCTTGCGCTGCTCGTCGCTCATCACGTCGAGCGTGACGTCGACACGGGTGACGCCCTCCACGGCCGCGACCGCGTCCGTCACGCGCTGCGTGATCGTCTCGCGCATCGGGCAGCCGGAGACCGTCAGATAGACGGTGACCGCGACCGCTCCGTCCGCGCCGATGTCCACCGACTTGACCATCCCCAACTCGGTGATGGGTCGGTTGATCTCGGGGTCGTTCACCGTCGCCAGTGCCTCGCGCACCGCGTCTTCGCTAGCCATAAGGACGATGGTACGGCTCGGTAGCCTGCGCCAGGGATGCCCGTCAGCGGTCTTCTACGTCACGTCCGGGCGACCGTTCTGCCGGGAATACTCCGTGCTCGTTGCCCTGGCCGTTCCCATGGCCGCTCCCGTGGCCGTTCTGGCGCTCCTCCAGCTCCTTCACCAGGTCCTGAAGCTCGGAACGGATCCAGTCCCGGGTGGCGACCTCACCGAGGCCGATGCGCAGGGAGGCGATCTCGCGGGTCAGGTACTCGGTGTCGGCGATCGACCGCTCGTTCTGTTTGCGGTCCTGTTCGAGGTTGACCCGGTCGCGGTCGTCCTGCCGGTTCTGCGCGAGCAGGATGAGAGGGGCCGCGTAGGAGGCCTGGAGGGACAGCATCAGGGTCAGGAAGATGAAGGGGTAGTTGTCGAAGCGCAGGGCGCCCGGCGCGAAGACGTTCCACAGCACCCACGCGATGATGACGACCGTCATCCAGACGATGAAGCGTCCCGTGCCGAGAAACCGCGCGATGCGCTCCGAGAGCCGTCCGAAGGCTTCCGGGTCCCATTCGGGCAGCAGCCGGCGCCGCGGCGGGCGAGGCTGGTCCAGGCGGGTGCGCGGGCGGGTGGTGGCGGTGGCACCGCTCGGGGCGCGTTCGCGGGTGTTCGTCTCGCGCTCAGGAACCATGAGGAGCCACCTCGCCCTCGCCGAGCTCCTCGTCGAGGTGGAACTCCGTCTCCCGCCAGTCCTCCGGCAGCATGTGGTCCAGCACGTCGTCCACGGTGACCGCGCCCAGCAGCGACCCGGAGTCGTCCACGACCGGCGCCGCGACCATGTCGTACGTCGCGAAGAACCCGGCGACGACCGGCAGCGCCGCGTCCGGGTCCAGCGGCTGAAGGTCGTCGTCGATGATCGCGCTGACCAGCGTGTACGGCGGGTCCCGCAGCAGCCGCTGGAAGTGGACCGTGCCCAGGTACTTGCCCGTCGGCGTCTCGTCGGGCGGACGGCAGACGTAGACCTGGGCGGCGAGCGCGGGGGAGAGGTCGGCGTTGCGCACGCGCGCGAGGGCGTCGGCGACGGTCGCGTCGGGCCGCAGGACGATGGGCTCGGTCGTCATCAGACCGCCCGCCGTGTGCTCCTCGTACGACATCAGGCGCCGCATGTCGGCCGCGTCGGACGGCTGCATCAGGCTCAGCAGCCGCTCCTGGTCCTCCTCGGGCAGCTCACCCAGCAGGTCGGCCGCGTCGTCCGGGTCCATGGCCTCCAGTACGTCGGCTGCCCGCTCCTCCTTCAGCTTGCCGAGGATCTCGATCTGGTCGTCCTCCGGCAGCTCTTCGAGTACGTCGGCCAGGCGGTCGTCGTCGAGGGCGGCGGCGACCTCGGCGCGCCGCTTGGGGGAGAGGTGGTGCAGGACGTTGGCGAGGTCGGCGGGGCGCAGCTGCTCGAAGGTGGCCAGCAGGCTCTCGGCGCCCTGTCCGTGCTCCTCCAGGGAGAAGCCGGTGACCGCCGACCACTCCACGGTCAGGGACTCGCCCTTGCGCCGGAACGCGCCGCCCTTGCCGCCCTTGCGGACGAAGACCTTGTCGATCTCCCAGTCCCGGCGGGCCGGCAGCTGCTGCACGGACACGTCCAGGACGGTCACCTCCTCGCTCGTCTCGACGAGGGTGACGCGTCGGTCGAGCAGTTCGCCGAAGACGAGGCGCTCGGTGGGCCGTTGCTCGAAGCGGCGGACGTTGAGCACACCGGTGGTGATGACCTGGCCGGACTCGATGCTGGTCACCCGGGTCATGGGCAGGAAGATGCGGCGCCGCGTGGACAGTTCGACGACCAGCCCGAGCACGCGCGGCGGCTTGCGGCCCACGCGCAGCATCACGACGAGGTCGCGCACCCGGCCCACCTGGTCGCCGTTCGGGTCGAACACGGCGACACCGGAAAGGTGCGAGACGAAAATCCTGGGGGCGCCCCCTGCCATCGCCACGACTCCTTTCCGCCCTCCGCTTGAATTGTCCGTCCAGGTGGGCTTCAGGCTAGCCCGTCCCGATCCGGTACGCCCTGGTGAGGGGTCCGGACGGTCTGGCTCCGCTCGGCCCGCGGGGCCCCGGTACTCTGCGGTACGCCGCTTGATGGACCCTCGTCGGAAAGGCGCCCCACCTGTGACTGCGATTCCCCAGGGCCGTACCCGCCGGATGGGACTGCTGGGCGCGATGTGCGCCCTGGTCGTGACGGGAACGGGCCTGACGGGGTGCAGTAGCGACGACCCCGACGCGGGCACCAACGGTGTCGGCAAGCTGCCGGCCGACCAGATCCAGACGAAGACCCGGGCGGCCGCGGACGCCGCGGACGCGGTGCACCTCTCCGGAACCGTGGTTACCAGTGGGCGCACTTACAAACTCGACATGCGTCTCAAAGCCGACGGCGGCACCGGCTCGGTCACCGCCGAGGGTGCCACGTTCCGGCTGCTGCGGGTCGGGGAGAAGCTGTTCCTCAAGGCCGACGCGGAGTTCTGGACCCACGAGGACGGCAAGGCCGACGACCAGGGCACGGACACGGCCGCCGCCGACAAGCTCGACGGCAAGTTCGTGAAGGTGCCTCAGGGCGACCCCTCGTACAAGAAGTTCAGCGGCTTCACCGACAAGGACGTCCTGCTCGCCGGGCTGCTCACCCTGCACGGCGACCTCGCCACCGACGGCCACCACGAGCAGTCCGGCACCCGCACCATCCGCATCACCGGCGACGACGGCTCCGGCGGCACCCTGGACGTCTCCCTGGAGGGCACGCCGTACCCGCTCCGCCTGGAACGCGCCGGCGGCGCGGGCACGCTGACCTTCTCCGGCTGGGGCAAGTCCTTCGAGCTGACGGCACCGGCCAAGGGCGAGACGGTGGACTACGGCAAGCAGCTGCCGACGTCCTGACCTACTTCCGGCGGCGCCGCTTCAACAGCAGCTTCGGCAGCCCCGCCGGGATCGGCTGCCGGGTCGTGGCGGACGTCGGCACCGGCGCCGTGGCCAGGTCACCGTCGGGCAGTGGCGCCATCGCCCCCGTCGGCTCAAGGCGCAGCACCCGGCACTCACGCCCCCAGCGCTCCGGCATCGCCTCTCCGTCGGGCGCGTTCAGGCGCTTGCCCTTGAGCTCGGCGACGGCCGCCTCCCAGGCTTCCGAACCCGACGGCAGCTCCACGACCTTCGCCGTCCAGGAGACCAGCCGCCCGCCCTTGTCCTTGCTGCGGACCGTGACCTCGGCCGAACCGCCGTCCGTCAGCCCCGGCAGCGGCTGCTCGCCCGGCCCGTCCCCGACCAGACACGCGGCACCCTCGTGCCACACGTGCCACAGCGCCCGGGCGGGACCCTCGGGACCCCTGACCCAGATGAGACCGGACTTCTTCGTGGCCTCCTCGACGAGGGCCTGGTCGAGCAGCTCGCTTGTCATGGGGGCAGCCTATCCAGGCGGTCTACAGCCAGCCGTTGCGCTTCAGGGTGCGGTGGATGCCGAGGCAGATGACACCGGTGATCATCATGATCACGGGGTAGCCGTACTTCCAGTGCGTCTCGGGCATGTAGTCGAAGTTCATGCCGTACACGCCACACACCATCGTCGGTACGGCGATGATCGCGGCCCATGAGGTGATCTTCCGCATGTCCTCGTTCTGCGCGACGGACGCCTGCGCGAGGTTGGCCTGGAGGATCGAGTTGAGCAGCTCGTCGAAGCCGATGACCTGCTCCTGCACGCGCGCGAGGTGGTCGGCGACGTCCCGGAAGTACTTCTGGATGTCCGGGTCGATCAGCCGCATCGGCCGCTCGCTCAGCAGCTGCATGGGCCGCAGCAGCGGCGACACCGCGCGCTTGAACTCCAGCACCTCACGCTTGAGCTGGTAGATCCGGCCCGCGTCCGAACCGCGCGGGGAGCCCTTGCGCCCCGGCGAGAACACGTCCGTCTCCACCTCGTCGATGTCGTCCTGCACCGCGTCGGCGACCGCGATGTAGCCGTCGACGACGTGGTCGGCGATCGCGTGCAGCACCGCCGAGGGGCCCTTGGCGAGCAGCTCGGGGTCGTCCTGGAGGCGGTGGCGCAGCGCCCGGAGCGAACCCTGGCCGCCGTGCCGGACGGTGATGAAGAAGTCCCGTCCGGTGAAGCACATGACCTCGCCGGTCTCGACGACCTCGCTGTTGGCGGTGAGGCGGTCGTGCTCGACGTAGTGGATGGTCTTGAAGACGGTGAACAGGGAGTCGTCGTAGCGCTCCAGCTTGGGCCGCTGATGGGCCTGTACGGCGTCCTCGACGGCCAGCGGGTGCAGCCCGAACTCGCCCGCGATACCGGAGAATTCGGCCTCGGTCGGCTCGTGCAGGCCGATCCAGACGAAGCCGCCGTCGCGGCGCACCTGACGCATCGCCTCGTGCGGCGTCAGGGGCGTCGGGGTCTCGACGCGGGCGCCGTCGCGGTAGACGGCGCAGTCGACGACGGCCGAGGGGGTGCCGGGGTCGCGGGTGGTGTCGTACGCCCCGCTGTCCATGCGCACGCCCTTGCGGAGCGAGGGGCGGGACGGGCGGACGACGGCTCGCAGGTCGCGGATCATCGACATGGCAGGCTCCTTCGCGACAGGCAACGAAAGGCCGCTTCAACGGGTGGAACTGCCCGGAATGAGGACGTCCTGACTGCGGATGTTTGGCACGTCCACAAAGCGGGGAGCACCGCACCATTGCGGTAGCGGGCTGCTTCGCTGCTGATACAGATGCTGATTCGAATCAGACAGATCAGGCAAAACGAGACGAAGTGCTCTTCCGATGAAGACGCGAGCGTGAAGAGAGGCGGCGGTCAGCCGGAATCCGGATCAGCTACATCAGCGGGCGGAAGAACGAGTGGTACTGCACGGGTGACTTCGATCCATGACAGCCCCACCTCCTCCGGCCGGTCCCTCGTAAGGGACGTCCATTCCCCGTAGGGGAGTTCCCCCGTAGGGGATTTTCATGGCGTCGGGACTCGATCGCGACGCTTCTGCGTGCTGCCCCGAACGACCGGGCAAGAGTATCAGCCGACTGAAGTGTCAAGGCGCTGCTTTGCCCGGTACTGACGAGTTCTATGCTCGCGACATGGCTGATGTTCTTCCTCTGGTCGAGGCCCGGTTGCGTTCCGCGCTGGGCGAGCCGGACGCCCGCGCGGCGGTCACCTTCCTGGGCACGGACCGCATCGAGGTGCTCCGCTTCCACGAGGGCGACATCGTCCGCTACGCCACCCTCGGCATGTCGGCGGCGCCGATGGGCGACCCCACGGCGATGCTCGCCGACCCGGTCAAGGGCCCCCGCGCCGAGCTCGTCCTCTCGGTCCGCGCGGGCCTCGCCGACACCGACAAGGCGCTCCGCCCACTCGCCGTCCTCGGCGCGTCCCCGCAGGTCGAGGGTGTGATCGTGGCCCCCGGCGCCTCCCTCGACGTGGGCGAGCCGCTGTGGCCCGGCGCCCCCTTCACCTCGGTCCTGGTCGCCGAACCGGGCGGCCTGGTCGAGGACCTGGAGCTCGACGAGCCCATGGACCCGGTCCAGTTCCTCCCCCTGCTCCCCATGACCCCGAACGAGGCCGCCTGGAAGCGGGTGCACGGCGCCCAGGCCCTCCAGGAGCGGTGGCTGACGAACGGGACGGACCTCAGGGACCCGTCCCGGAAGTCCGTCCCGCTGGAGTGATCCTCGCGTGAGCAAGGTCACCAAGTGGTGTCCGGAAGCCGTCAGTTGGCGAAGACGGCCACACCGTCCTCGGTGGCGTGCCTCGACTCAAGCTCCGCCGCCTGTCGAGTGAGCGCGTTCCGCCGTACGACGACCACGAGCGCGCCGGCGAGCGCGGTGACCGCCGCCACCACGAACGGGACGTGGACGTCGGTCCACTCCTCGATCTTCGGCGCGAAGTAGGGCGCCGCCGCGGCCGCGAACCACCGCACGAAGTTGTAGCCGGCACTGGCGACCGGACGCGGAGCGTCGGAGACGCCGAGGGCCAACTCCGTGTAGACGGTGTTGTTCACGCCGATGAACGCGCCGGACAGGATCGTGCAGACGATCGCCGTGGTGTGACTGCCGTATCCGAGCACCAGCACGTCGGCCGCGAGCAGCACCAGCGAGCCGCCGAGCACCTTCAGCGAACCGAACCGCGCCTGGAGCCGCGGCGCCACGATCACCGAGAACACCGCGAGCAGCACACCCCAGGCGAAGAACACGGCACCCGACTTGTACGGGGTCATGTCCAGCACGAACGGGGTGAAGGCCAGCACGGTGAAGAACGTGTAGTTGTAGAAGAACGCCGAGGCGGCGGCGGAGGCGAGACCCCCGTGGCCGAGCGCCTTCAGCGGGTCGAGCAACGAGGTCTTCGTGGCCGGCCTCGGCTGCTCCTTCAGGAACACCGTGATGCACAGGAAGCCGACCGCCATCAGGAAGGCCGTGCCGAAGAACGGGTAGCGCCAGCTGGCGTCGCCGAGCAGCGCGCCGAGGAGCGGGCCGCACGCCATGCCGAGGCCGAGCGCGGACTCGTACAGCAGGATCGCCGCGGCGCTGCCGCCCGCCGCCGCGCCGACGATGACCGCGAGGGCCGTCGAGACGAACAGGGCGTTGCCGAGGCCCCAGCCCGCGCGGAAGCCGACGAGTTCGGCGACCGAGCCCGAGGTGCCGGCGAGGGCGGCGAAGACGATCACGAAGGCGAGACCGAGCAGCAGGGTCTTGCGGCCGCCGATCCGGCTGGAGACCCAGCCGGTGACCAGCATCGCGAACGCGGTGATCAGGAAGTACGAGGTGAAGAGCAGGGAGACCTGCCCTGCGGTGGCGTCGAGGCCCTGGGCGATGGACGGCAGGATCGGGTCGACCAGTCCGATGCCCATGAAGGCGACGACGGAGGCGCCGGCCGTGGCCCAGACCGCCTTGGGCTGTCGCAGGAGGCTGTTCGCTCCCGCGTCGAGGGCGTCCATGGTTTCTCCCTTTCCGATGTTCAGGTCAGGTTCGGAGATGGTTGGTATATGCACATAGTAAGTTAGGGACGCTAATTAATGCAAGCTACATCTAGTTCCGCACGGTGAGCGGTTCCGCCCGGACGGGTGATCGTCCTTGACGTGGCGGGGCAGGGGTAGGACCGTGGGGCCCTATGAGGGGCGAACCCAGTTGCCCGAAGTGTGGTGGCCGGGTCAGGGCTCCCGGACTCTTCGCCGATTCCTGGCAGTGCGATGTGCACGGGACCGTGCACCCGCTGCAGCCCGTGATCCCGCCCAGCGTCGAGGCCCTCGGCGTCGTGGTGCATCGCACGCAGGTGCCGGTGTGGATGCCGTGGCCGCTGCCGGTCGGCTGGCTCTTCACGGGCGTCGGCAGTGCCGGTGACGACCGCAGCGGCGGGCGTGCGACGGCTGTGGCGTGCTCGGGGCCCGGACCGCTCGGCGGTTTCGGTGAGCTGATCCTCGTCGCCGAGGAGCTCGGCGTCGGCCTCGGCGCCCGGTACGCGGGCATCGACGGGCCGGACCCGGGACCGTACATGAGTGTCGAGAAGCCACCCCAGGCCAAGGTGCTGGCCGCCGGCCGGCCGACACCGCTGTGGCATGTCTCCGGCACCCCCGACGACCGGGCCGTGTTCGCGGGCGAGGCGCTCGGGCTGTGGCTGTGGGCGGTCGTGTGGCCCGAGCAGTCGGGGCTGCTGATGTACGACGAGCTGGTGCTGACGGATCTGCGGGACGCGGGGGCGGAGTTGGAGTTGGTGCCCTGCGGGGCGTTGTCGCCGCGCTTGCTCAAGCCGTAGCGCCCACTGGGGTGCCGGGT
>JABFXD010001008.1 GCA_013361925.1 Streptomyces sp.
GTCTCCCAGTAGGCGCACGAGTAGACCATCGACGGGCCGAGGACGATCTCGTAGAAGTCGTTGCCGACGTCGTAGTGGTGGCTGACGGCGCGTCTGTCGGTGCGCTTGGTGTGCAGGTGGCCGCGGTGTCTGCGGACCTCCTCGGGCGGCGGGGCGGGCGGCAGCGGGAGCCCGGAGAGCCGCACCAGGCCGCGCAGGGCGGCGCGCACCTCGGGGTCGCGGAGCATCGCGGCACGGCTCCTGGTGTCCTCACCGCGCTCCCAGACCAGGCCGGAGATCAGGTCGAGGGCGGTGTAGAGGTCGCCGTCGATGTCGAGGTCGCCCGCGACCCAGGCCCGGGCGAGACCGAGTTCGCCCGGTTTGAACAGCAGACGGCGCACGGCACGGCGGTTGCGCAGGACCAGGGCGGGGGCGCCCGGCGGACCGGCCTGCGAGCCGTCCCACGCCCGCAGCCGGACCGGGAGCGGAGCTCCCAGCAGTAGTTCGAAGAGGTTCTTCAGCCGCAGCGCGGCGTCAGCCATGGCGCACACCTCCGTGACGAGGATCCCGGAATGGTCCACCTACGTAAACAGGGACAGACGGCGATGCCATCCCCGGACACGCCGAAGAGCCCGGACACGCCGAAGGGCCTCCCGCACCACGGATGGCGGGAGGCCCTTCGGTTCGTCGATCAGCGACCGGAGCGGGTCAGGAGGCCTTGGCCTTCTCCTGGGTCTTCTCCGGCTGCGCCGCGGCGGGCGCCGGCGCGGGCTTGGCGGCCTCGTAGAACTCCTCGCGCGGAGTCTCCAGGGCGCCGAGGGCGACGACCTCGCGCTTGAGGAACATCGCGAGCGTCCAGTCGGCGAAGACGCGGATCTTGCGGTTCCAGGTCGGCATCGCCAGACCGTGGTAGCCACGGTGCATGTACCAGGCGAGACGGCCCTTGAGCTTGATCTTCATCTTGCCCATGACGATCATCGCGACGCCCTTGTGGAGGCCGAGGCCCGCCACCGCACCCTTGTTGGAGTGCGCGTACTCCTTCTGCGGGAAGCCCCGCAGGCCGGAGATGACGTTGTCGCCGAGGACCTTGGCCTGACGCAGCGCGTGCTGGGCGTTCGGCGGGCACCAGGCGTTCTCGACACCGGCCTTGCGGGCGGCGACGTCCGGGACCTGGGCGTTGTCGCCGGCGGCCCAGATGTAGTCGGTGCCCTGGACCTGGAGGGTCGGGGCGGTGTCCACGTGGCCGCGCGGGCCGAGCGGGAGGCCGTAGCGGGACAGGACCGGGTTCGGCTTGACGCCGGCCGTCCACA
Source organism: Streptomyces sp. (assembly GCA_013361925.1). Lineage (GTDB taxonomy): Bacteria > Actinomycetota > Actinomycetes > Streptomycetales > Streptomycetaceae > Streptomyces. Next base: position 1,290 of record JABFXD010001008.1, read on the forward strand.
CGATCGTGTTGGAGTCGACCTCAAGGCCGTTCTTCAGCACGACGTGGCCGTCGACGCAGGAGTCCATCGAGGTGGAGAGGTAGATCTCCACACCGCGGCTCTCCAGGTGCTCCTTGCCGTACTGGCCGAGCTTGGGGCCGACCTCGGGCAGGATCTTGTCCGCGGCGTCGACGAGGATGAACCGCATGTCCTCGCGGGACACGGTGCTGTAGTACTTGGCCGCGTCGCGGGCCATGTCCTCGACCTCACCGATGGTCTCCGCACCGGCGAAGCCGCCGCCGACGAAGACGAAGGTGAGCGCCTTGCGGCGGATCTCCTCGTCGGTCGTGGAGTCGGCCTTGTCCAGCTGCTCCAGGACGTGGTTGCGCAGGCCGATGGCCTCCTCGACGCCCTTCATACCGATGCCCTGCTCGGCGAGGCCGGGGATCGGGAAGGTGCGGGAGACCGCGCCGAGCGCGATCACCAGGTAGTCGAAGGGCAGCTCGTACGCCTCGCCGACCAGCGGGGCGATCGTGGCGACCTTGCGGTCCTGGTCGATGGTGGTGACCCGGCCGGTGAGAACCTCCGCCTTGGGCAGCACGCGTCGCAGCGGGACGACGACGTGGCGCGGGGAGATGCTGCCGGCGGCGGTTTCGGGGAGGAAGGGCTGGTAGGTCATGTACGACCGGGGGTCGACGACCGTGACGGTCGCCTCGCCGTAGCGCATCTTCTTGAGGATGCGCCGAGCTGCGTACAGGCCTACGTACCCACCGCCTACTACGAGGATCCTGGGACGCTCCGTGGTGCTCATGCCATCGAGTATCCACCCGCCCCAGGGGGGTCGCTCGTGCGCCCCTTCACAAGCTCCTACAGGGGGTGTGTTATCCTCCGCGACTCACGTGATCCAGGTCATGGTGCAGACCTGGAACCAGCGTGTACGGCGAGCCGTTGTCAATGCCGCGTGAGCTGCCTCTCTTGCCCTTCGGGACCCCTGTGAGCGGTCCGCAACACCCCTCTGCGGACCCACCGCGAGCCCTCCCGGCGGACCCCCTGTATCACGCTTCTGAACATGTTCAAGGGCCTGTTCGACCCTCGGAAGGGCCAGTCGGACACTTTTCCTGGTTCCACAGGGCGGAATTCCTTGTGAAGAACTTCACGAACTTTTCCGACGGGGTGTCGCCGAGGGGCGTTTTCCGGCCCCCCGGACCCGCTCATACGTTATCCGGCCTGCTCAACAGGTGGCTACCGATGAGTAACAAAAGAGACCCATGCCACCGGCTAGCGGACGTCCGCCGCCGTTTTGAGGGCGATGCCGTCGAGGATGTCGTGCTCGCTCACGACGACCTCCTCGGCGCCGATCCGCTCCATGATCGCCAGCAGTACGAGGGCCCCCGCGGCGATGACGTCCACGCG
>JABFXD010000305.1 GCA_013361925.1 Streptomyces sp.
GCCCACCTAACCTGACGCCATGCGCAAAGACCGCCGGCTCCGTCGTCTCGTCGTCGACGAGCGGACGACGTATCTGTGGAACTTCCGCCAGAAGAAGGGCGCCGACGGCGTCTGGCGGGACATCGTCACCCTGCACCGCGGTGGTCGGCGCGCCCGGTTCGTGTTCCGGGCGGGCGGCGCGGGTTCGGGCCGGTATGTCTCCGAGGGCGACATCTGGTTCCAGGGCTGGGCGATGGACGGCCAGGGCGCGGGCATCAACCTGCGTGAGCCCGGTGTCGTACGGGCCCTGCTCGACGAGGCGACCCGGCGCGGTCTGCTGCCGTCCGGCGACGGCGAGTTGGACGGCTGGGAGTTCTTCCACGCCGTCGCCGAGGCCGTCGACCTCAGGCGCGCAGCAGCAGCCACTCCTGGAGTTCCACCAGGTTCCCCTCCGGGTCCTTGAGGTGGGCGACCCGCATCCGGTCCGTCATCGGGGCGGGGCCGTGGAGGAGCTCCGCGCCGCGGGCGGTGATCTGCTCGCAGTAGGAGTCCAGGGCGTCGACGCGCAGCACCACCAACGACCGGTGCCCGCTGGCCTCGTCGCCCAGTTCGCCCAGGATCCCGGCCATCATCGCCCGGTCCTGGAGGGCGATGCCGGCCGCCCCGGTGGAGGGGCTGAACTTCTCGTACGGTCCCTCGGTCGCCCCCGACTGCGGCTTCAGACCGAGGACTTCGGCGTAGAAGCGGTAACAGGCGGCGAAGTCGGTGACGAGGAGCCGTACTTGGGCGAGTTCCACGGTGTTTCCCCCGGAGGATCGGTCAGGACCAGCGGCCGGTGCGGCCGAGGAGCAGGGCCGCGGCCGCCGTCCCGGCGGTCGACGTACGCAACACGGTAGGGCCCAGCACGTACGCCTTCGCACCGGCCTCCTCGAAGAGCGCCAACTCGTCCTTGGCGACGCCCCCTTCGGGGCCGACGACGAGGACGATCTCCCCCTCGTCGGGGAGTTCGGCGGTGGCGAGCGCCTGGCTGCCACGCTCGAAGTCGGAGTGGAGTACGGCGGCGAAGTCGGCGCGGGCGAGCAGCGCGGCGACCTGTTTGGTCGTGGCCAGGTCCGCGACCTCGGGGAAGCGGACGCGGCGGGACTGCTTGCCGGCCTCGCGGGCGGTGGCCCGCCACTTGCCGAGCGCCTTCAGCCCGCGGTCGCCCTTCCACTGGGTGATGCAGCGGGCCGCCTGCCAGGGCACGACGGCGTCGACGCCGACCTCGGTCATGGTCTCGACGGCGAGTTCACCGCGGTCGCCCTTGGGGAGGGCCTGGACGACGGTGATGCGCGGCTGCGCCACCGGTTCCTCGCTGACGCCGTCCAGTTGGACGATCAGCCGGTCCTTGCCCTCGGTGCCGAGCACGACGCAGTCGGCCCAGCGGCCGGCGCCGTCGGTGAGGATGACGTCCTCGCCGGGCTGGAGGCGCTTCACGGAGACGGCGTGCCGTCCCTCGGGGCCGTCGAGGACGTAGTGGCCGCCGCCACCGGCGTCGAAGTGCTCGACCACGAACACGGGAGCGGTCATCGCGGGTCACCTCCGGCGTTGCGGAATCCGGACAACGCTGTCGTGGCGTCGGCGAGTTCGGCGGCCAGCACCTCCACGAGCTGTCCGGCGGGCAGCGGGCGGGCCATCCGGTGCCCCTGTCCCGCCCACAGGGCCATGCCCTGCGGGTCACCGGCCTTGGCGGCGGCCTTGCGCAGGGGGGAGGTGAGGTGGTGGACCTCGGGGTAGGCGGCGGGGGCGTACGGGCCGTGCTCGCGCAGGAACCGGTTGACGAGCCCGCGGGCCGGCCGTCCGGAGAAGGCGCGGGTCAGTTCGGTGCGGACGAAGAGGGGGTTGGTCAGCGCCTGCTTGTGGAGGTCGGCGGCGCCGGACTCGGAGGTGGCGAGGAAGGCGGTGCCGAGCTGGGCGGCACTGGCGCCCGCGGCGAGGACGGCGGCGATCTGGCTGCCGCGCATGAGGCCGCCGGCGGCGACGACCGGGATCCCCACGGTTTCCCGGATCTGCCCGACGAGCGAGAGCAGCCCGAGCCCGGCGCCGTCGGTCTCGGGGATGTCCCGATGGGTGCCCTGGTGTCCGCCGGCCTCGACGCCCTGCGCGATCACCGCGTCGGCCCCGGCCCGCTGCACGGCGAGGGCCTCGTCCGGGGTGGTCGCGGTGACGAGCGTGAAGGTCCCGGCCCTCCGCAGCGCCTCCAGCACCTCACCGCCCGGCACCCCGAAGTGGAAGGAGACGACGGGTACGGGGTTGTCGAGGAGTACGGCGAGCTTGGCGTCGTATCCGTCGTCCCGCCCGCTGTCGGGATCACCGAGCTCGGTCTCGTACCAGGCGGCTTCCCCGGCCAGCTGGTGCGAGTAGACGTCCACGGCGGCCGGGTCCGCGTACTCCGGCTGCGGCATGAACAGATTGACGCCGAAGGGCCGTCCGGTGAGCCCGCGCAGCTGCTTGATCTCCTGGTACATGCCGTCGGCCGTCTTGTACCCGGCGGCAAGGAACCCGAGCCCCCCGGCGTCGGACACGGCCGCGGCCAGCCGCGGCACGGAGACCCCGCCCGCCATGGGGGCCTGCACGATCGGATGGGGGAAGAGATCGGTCAGCGCGGAGGACATGCCCGCATGTTGTCACGTCCCCCGAACAAGTCCGAATCCAGCCTTCCA